>SCTL01000002.1 GCA_004297495.1 Verrucomicrobiota bacterium | reverse complement strand
CTACGGTGTGAACTATGGCAAGCGTGGCCGCAAAGGTGTTCCGAAGGCCGAGTATCCGTCGAATTTCATCCCGCCGAACTGCGGCGGCAAAGCGCCGGTTGATTACGCCCCGAACGATCTTTCGTTCTACGCGAATATTCCAGTGCCCACCTCCTACATGTGCATGGGCAGCAAAGAAGATTTCTTCGGTGGCTATGATTACAAAGCCCAAGCAGGCATCGTCCACTACGCGAACCACCACATCTCTCCCGGTAAGAAACAGTGGACGTGGGGCAATCACGAATTCGGGTATGCGTGGGATCGCAACCTGACTGACGCCGACGCACACGGTGAGTTTGGGCCCTACATCGAAATCATGGCGGGCGTTTACACCGACAACCAACCCGACTTCAGTTTTCTCCAACCAGGAGAAACGAAATCGTGGAGTCAGTATTGGTATCCAATTCAAAAGATTGGTCCGGCGCAGCACGCCAATCTCGACGCTGCCATAAGCCTGCGGTCGGCCAGGAGCGAATTGCAACTCGGTGTTGCGGTCACGACGAACCAACCAAAGGCCGTCGTAACGGTAGCGGCGGCCACAGATCGCCGTCGGGGTTCACAGAGCGCAGCCACAAAAGTCATCGCCACGTTCAAGCGCGATCTCTCGCCGGCGAAACCGCTCCTTGAGAAAATCAAACTGCCGCGTGGCGTTGCCGAAACCGATTTACTGATTCGAATTAGCGATCAAACGGATCGAGAGTTGATTTCCTACCAGCCGAAGCCGCGTATCAAAGGCGAAGTTCCTCCGCCCGCCACTGAACCGCCCGCACCTGCCGACATCGCAAGTGCCGACGAGCTTTACATCACCGGCCTGCATCTTGATCAGTATCGCCACGCGACACGATGCCCGACTTTGTATTGGCGCGAGGTCCTGCGACGTGACCCGCTGGATGCACGCTGCAACAACGCGATGGGTTTGTGGCATCTCAAACGCGGTGAATTCACCGATGCTGAAAATCATTTTCGCAAAGCCATCGAACGTCTCACACGGCGCAACGCGAATCCATACGACGGCGAGGCGTATTACAATCTTGGACTGTGTCTGCGTCATCTCGGTCGCGATGATGAGGCCTACGCTGCGTTCTACAAAGCCACGTGGAATCAAACATGGGCCGGTGCCAGTTATCACGCGCTGGCGGAGATTGATTGCAGCCGACCGAGTTGGGCCACAGCGCTGGAACATCTCGACCGTTCCTTGCGCTTCGACACGGACAATCTTCGGGCGCGAAATCTCAGGGTAATGGTTTTGCGGAAATTGGGCGAAACGATCAAAGCCGCTTCGTTGTTGCAGGAGACGCTGCGACTTGACCGGCTTGATTGGTGGGCGCGGCATCTGACCGGCGAGAAACTGAACTGCGATTTGCAGACGCTATTGGACTTGGCCCACGATTTCGGACGGGCGGGATTTTTCGCGGAGGCGATTGAACTGCTTGCGGCAGAAGGAACGCGGGCTTCAGCCCGCTTCAACGGCCACGAAACAAGCCGGCACAGAAGCGGCGTGAACGCCGCGCTCCCTGACCAAAGCTGGGGCGCGCTGCCGCTTGTTTACTACACACTCGGCTGGCTGGAGGAAAAACGCGGCAACGCGACGGATGCGCTCGAGTATTTCAGGCGAGCCGCTGCACTGTCACCGGACTACTGCTTCCCCTCGCGGCTCGAAGAGATCTCAATCCTCGAAAAAGCGATGCGCGCGAATCCGAAGGACGCGCTCGCGCCGTATTATCTTGGCAATCTGCTTTACGACCGCCGCCGCCACAAGGAAGCGATCCGCTTCTGGGAGCGCAGTGCGAAGCTCGATCCGGACTTCTCGATTGTCTGGCGCAACCTCGGTATTGGCTATTTCAACATTCGCAAGCAGCCGGCAAAAGCTCGCACGGCTTACGACAAGGCGCTCAAGACAAACCCAACTGATGCGCGGCTCCTTTTTGAACGCGACCAACTCTGGAAGCGGCTTGGCGAGAAACCAGCAAAACGTTTCCGTGAACTGGCGAGACACCTCGATCTAGTGCAGCAACGCGATGATTTGAGCGTCGAGTTGTGTGCGCTTTACAATCAGACGGGCCAGCACATCAAGGCAGCGCAACTCGTCGCGAGCCGCCAGTTCCAGCCTTGGGAAGGCGGCGAAGGCGGTCCGCTCGGCCAGCACGTGCGCGCCCAACTGGCATTGGGACGGGCGGCTCTGTCGCGCAACGATTTCACCAAGGCGCGATCGCACTTTGAGCATGCTTTGACGTCGCCGCGCAATCTGAGCGAAGCTAAACACCTGCTCGCCAATCAGAGCGACATTCACTACTGGCTCGGGTGCGCGTGTGCCGGTCTTCGCGATGAGGAATCTGCACGACATCACTGGCTCACCGCTGCGAATTTCAAGGGGGACTTCCAGGAAATGAGCGTCCGCGCGTTTAGCGAGATGACTTACTACTCGGCTTTGTCACGGGAGAAACTCGGCGAACGCGCAAGAGCCAAACAACTCTTTCGCGAACTGCTGGCCTACGCACAGAAACTTCAGAAGACACCGGCCAAGATTGATTACTTCGCAACGTCTCTGCCGACGATGCTGTTGTTCGATGATGATCTTCAATTTCGGCAGGAAACAACGGCGCTTTTTCTGCAAGCGCAGGCGCAACTTGGTCTGGGCAGGAAAGCAAAAGCCCGATTGCTGCTTCAGACCGTGTTGCGGCGCGATCCTAATCACGCGCTCGCGGCTGATCTTTTATGTGGAACCACATCATGATTGAGCGCGCAAACAATCCGGCGATCTTTTCAGGAACGCCACACTCGCGTGTTCAATGTTCTTCGCCGAATAGTTTTGAAAGCCGGTTTTATCCCAAACTGACACGCTTACTATCGTGAACGCGCTCACAAATAATTGCACCATCCGGCAGGTGCAGGGCTTCGCGGTTCACGTCATTGACAATGATGACGTCGAAGTGGCAGTTGTCCCGGAACTTGGCGCGAAAATCATCTCCCTGAAAGATCTGCGCACTGGCCGCGAGTGGATGTGGCATCCGCCGGGCGGACTGAAATTGTTTCGAAACCCTCCAGGCGATGATTTTTCCAAGAGTCCGCTCGTCGGCATGGACGAATGCCTGCCTACCATCGCGCCGTGTTCCTGGCAGGGACGAGCGTTACCCGATCATGGAGAGGCTTGGCGTATCCCGTGGAAGGTGGACGGTCGAGCGTGGAGCAATGGCGTGTTGAAAACTTCTGCTGTCTTGCGGTGTTCGCCCTTCGACATCGAACGCACGATTGAATTACACGAGAACGAAATTCGACTTGCCTATCGGCTGTCCAATCGGAGCATGACTGAGGAGTTTTTCTTGTGGGCGATGCATCCGCTTTTGCGGCTGCGCACCGGGGATCGACTGGAACTTCCGGTATCCACGCGAGCTCTCCTGAACGGTGCAGCATGGGTTGATGACATGGATTCAGCAGTTCCTGACGGCGATTGCGCCAAAGTATTTGCCGCCCCGCTGCGCGAAGGATTTGCGGCGATCTACAACGCAGAGACGGGCGACCGGTTAGGATTTGAGTGGAATCCGGCGGAAAACAACACGTTGGGATTGTGGCTAACGCGTGGTGGTTGGCACGGACACGAACATTTTGCGTTGGAGCCGATGAATGCCGATGCGGACGCTTTGACCCTCGCGGTTGAGCGAGAACGTTGTGGCATGGTGGTGGCTTCCGGTTCGACTACCTGGCAAGTGTGTCTTCGGGTTGGAGTGTGAACTGGCGGTCTCGTGTGGATTGCTTTTTTTGCCGAACGATTTTCGCGACGGGTCTATTTGCAATTTGGCAAATTTATCATTATGAAATTTTCGCTCATAAGCCGCCTGGGTCTGGTCGCGGTGCTTTGCAGCGCCCCGCACCTTTTTGCCGAGTCCGTGCTACTCTCGGCGCTTGATCTCAACCAAATGACTTGCGGTTGGAGCGTTCCCAAAGTTGACCTTGGCATCGCGGGGCAACCGATCAGTATCGGTGGGAAAAAATTCGCACATGGCGTCGGCACGCACGCCGCCAGCAAAATGCGGGTGGACCTCGGCGGCAAAGCCAGACGCTTCATCGCGCAGGTCGGCGTGGACGACAGCGCGAAGGATCAAGGGAGCGTTGAGTTCATTATCATGGGTGACGGCCGTGAACTTTGGCGCAGCGGCATAATGACGGGAGGCAAACCCGCAAAGTCTGTGGACGTAGGTCTCTCCGGCGTCAAGACACTCACGTTGCGTGTCACAGATGGCGGCGATGGCGCGAGCAACGATCATGCTGATTGGGCCGACTCAGAAATTATCATGGCTGACGACGCGACGAAACCGGTCGCGCTCCCGCCGTATGAAATAGTAAGCCTGAGCACCAAGAGTTTCGCGTTGAACTTTGAAGTCGGCGATGATGGCCGGCTGTATCAACGGGCCATCGGCACGGGAGGCGACAAACAAAAATCGCAACGTTACGACGAAGCTTACCCGCAAGCCGGTGATGGCTACATCTACGAACCAGCGTTACAGGTAGTCCACGCGGATGGAAACACGTCCACTGCGTTGATCTACGAAGGGTTGACGCGGACGAACGAAGCCGGTGGGCGCGAGGCTGTTCGCATCAAATTACGCGACCCGGCATATCCGTTTGAAGTCTCGCTCTGCTTTCGCACTCATCGTGATCAGGACGTAATTGAGCAATGGACGGAAATCCGTCATCGCGAATCCGGCGCTGTGAAACTGGAACGTATGGCTTCGGCGTCGCTCCTGTTCATGCCCACAAATGTCATGCTAACGCATTTTCACGGCGACTGGGCGGATGAGATGAATCCGGTCACCGAGATGATCACTCCCGGAACAAAAGTGCTCGATTCCAAAATCGGTGTGCGCGCACATCAGTTTGGCAATCCGTCCTTCATCCTTTCGCTTGATGGCCCAGCGACGGAAAACACCGGTAGCGTGCTGGCTGGATCGCTGGCTTGGTCCGGTAGTTTTCAATGCGCCTTCGATCACATCGGCCAACGAGTACGCGTTCTGTCCGGCGTGAACCCTTTCGCTTCCACGTATCATCTGAAACCGAACGAAACCTTCGTCACGCCAGCGATGATCTGGGTTTGGAGCGATGCGGGTTTGGGCGACATGAGCCGCAAGTTTCACGCGTGGGCGCGGGATTTTGGTTTCCGCGACGGACACGAACCGCGCGATGTGCTCTTGAACAACTGGGAAGCGACAGGTTTTGATTTTGACTTCGGGCGCATTGCCGGTCTTTTCGAGCCGGCGAAGCAGATCGGCACGGAGTTATTCCTTCTGGATGACGGTTGGTTCGGAAATAAATATCCGCGCGTGAATGACAACGCCGGCCTGGGCGATTGGCAGCCGAATCGTAAACGTCTGCCGGACGGACTCGCGCCGCTGGCGGACGCAGCGGTCAAGCGCGGCTTGAAGTTCGGCATCTGGATCGAGCCGGAGATGGTGAATCCAAAGAGCGAGCTGTTTGAGAAACATCCCGACTGGGTGATCCGGCAGCCAAAGCGTGAACTGGAATTGCAGCGCAATCAATTGACGCTCGACCTCACGCGCCCCGAAGTGCAGCGGTTCGAGTGGAAAACAATTCAGGATGTTCTCAGCGTGCCTGGCATCAGCTACGCAAAGTGGGATTGCAACCGTTACCTGACGCAGCCCGGCTCATCCTATCTCTCACCAGATCGCCAATCGCACTTGTGGATTGCTTACACGCACGCTCTCTACGCCCTCATGGACAAGACAGCAACGACGTTTCCGAAAACAGAGTTGATGCTTTGCTCCGGCGGCGGCGGGCGTGTGGATTACGGCGCGCTGAAATACTTCCACGAATTCTGGCCGAGCGATAACACGGATCCGGTGCGGCGCGTGAGGATGCAATGGGATTATTCTTATTTCTTTCCCGCCATGACCATAGCCGCTCACGTGACGCATTGGGGGCATCGTCCGATGCACTTCGCGTGCAGCGTAGCGATGAGCGCGCGCTTCGGCATGGACCTCGACCTCGCCAAACTTTCGGCGGAGGACAAAGCCATCTGCACAGGAGCGATCAGTGCTTACAAGCGGATTCGCGACGTCACACATCCCGGTGAACTGTATCGTCTGGAACGTCCGCACGACGCGGCGCGCGGCGCGATCAACTTCGTAGCGCAGGACCGCTCGCGCACAGTTGTGTTCGCGTTTCAGTTGAAAGATGGACAACCGCAACCCGTGCGACCTCAAGGTCTCGATCCTGGAAGGCAATACACTGTACGCGAATTGAATCCCGCACCCGGACGCGCCGCCTTGCCACAGGAAGGCAAATCATTCACTGGCGAAGAATTGATGCGCGACGGAATTGTTCCTTCTTGCGAGAAGGCGCTGGAAGCTTGCGTCATCGAACTCGCACCGTAAATCGAGCGCTCACTTTGGACTTACAAATTTGCACCCATATCAAACGTCTGGTTTTCGCGCTGCTGGTTCTGCTGCCCGCGACGATTCTGGCGGGGGCAAACAGTTGGTCGTTGGCGTCGCCAGATGGCCGTTGTTCCATATCCGTTTCCCTGAGCACCAACGGCAGCCTCAGTTATGAAGTGTCGCGCGCGGGCAAATCGGCTGTTCTTACATCGCCTCTCGGTCTCCGGTGTGACGGTCAATCCTTCGAAACCGCATTGACGTTTCAACGCGCCGGCTCAGTTGAGAAACGCCGTGAAGTTTATGAACTGTTTGCCGGCGTGATGCCACACGTTGATCATGCGCTAAATCATCGGACCTTGGTTTTTCGTAATGCCAACGACGCGCCAATTGCCATTGATCTTGCTGCCAGTGATGAAGGCGTGGCGTTTCGCTATCGTTTCACTGAACAGGCGAATGACATTCGAGTTGTTCAAGCGGAGCTAACCGGCTTCAGCATCCCGACCGACGCGCGCGGCTGGTTGCAGCCATATCATGCGGCCGGACCTTACACGCCGGCTTACGAAGATTTTTACTTCAATGTTTCTCCCGGAGAGCCGCCTCCGGATTCGCGCGCGAAAGCCATGGGATGGGCTTTTCCTGCTTTGTTCAATATTCCAAATGCTGCGACCTGGGTATTGCTGACGGAATCAGGGACGGATGGAACTTATTGCGCGTGCCATCTTGATCCAGATTCGACTGGTGGTTTGTATCGAATTGCCTATTCGCTGCCTGATGAACATACCCACGGTCAGACGACGTATGTTTCCGCGAATCCTCATTCGACTTTGCCGTGGACAATGCCGTGGCGCGTCATCGTTCTGGGCAAATCCGCGAGCGACATCGCCACCGCAACATTCGTTACCGACCTCGCGCCGACTTCGCGCATCGCGGATACGTCATGGATCAAACCCGGGCGCGCATCGTGGGCATGGTGGTCCTATCC
>SCTL01000113.1 GCA_004297495.1 Verrucomicrobiota bacterium | reverse complement strand
GCTTCACCAACCAGAAATGGGTGAAGCCTTCGATGTTGTAAAGCCCGCTGCCGCCGATGATGCCGATGCGATGTGTTGACATGGGCGGGATTCTTAACCACAGAACACACGAAACACACGAAAAATTTCCCCTCACCCGGCCTTCGGCCACCCTCTCCCCATCCGATGGGGAGAGGGATGGGGTGAGGGGATGATTTCGAATTCTTTTAGCCAACTAAGCCGAAGGATTTCCAACCGTCAAAAATCAGCGGACGACTTCGATGCGGTAGTAGCGATTGCCGTGGGCGGGCGGGCCGCCGGTGAGCGTGTAATCGTCGGTGAAACTTCTCGTGCCGGGCACGCCGATGGGGTCGCCGTCCATTTCCGCCGTGACCGGCCGGACGATGGGCGTGAACACGCTATTGAAACCGCCGTTGCTGTCGCCATCGCTGAAGTGAACGCGGTAGCGCGTGCCGCCGATGGCGGACCAGACGAGTTGATAGCTGCCACCGCCACCGGTGAGTTGCGTGATGTGCAGCCAGGAGAGCGCGTTCGTGGGATTCGTGCCGGCGTAGTATTCCTGCAAATTGCTCACGCCATCGCCATCGGGATCGGCGGCAGGATCGCTGACGCTGTAAAAACTTTCCCAAGCGTCGGGCAGGCCGTTCGTGTTCGCGTCCAGCGGCGGCGTAATGACGATGGCGGCGACTCCGGGCGAGCCGGTGAGTTGACTGTCACTGGCGGTGAAGGTGAGCGCGTCGCCGCTTCGCGCGCCGTGAGCGGGCGTGTAGGTGAACGTGCCGGTCACGGGATTGAAATTGGAAATCAAACCGTTCGTTGGGCCGGCAAACTGCGAGAAGGTGAACGAGTCGCGGTTCGCGTCGTTGCCGGTGAGCGTGAGATTTGCGGGCGCGTCAGCCGCGATGGCATAGACGCGATTGCTGGCCACGGGCGCGAAGTTCGTTTTCACGAGCGTGAACCAATCGTCAATGGAATTGGTTTCGCGCAGGAATTTTGCGTCGAGCCGGTTGCTGGAAATGTCGAGCACCATCGAGCCGAGCAGGTTCAATGAAATGAACATCGCAGGATGATTCAAGTCGCCGCCGCTCGTCTGGCCGGAACTGCCCGCCACGACATAAACCGCGCCGCGATGTCCGACCGGCCCGCCGCTGTGAGGCTCGGGTTTCGCGTACGCACCCGAGCCGACGCCGTCGCGACCGCCGCCGGGTTGCACAATCATGTTCGTCGTGAACGTCCACGAGGAATCGTAATGGCCATCAATCAACATGCTCCGTTCGTAAGCGTGACTGTGGCCGGAGAGGACGAGGTCCACGCCGCCAGCTTCGAGGATCGGCAAAAAGTTTTGGCGCATCTCGGCGAGCTGGCCGTCGAAGTCCGAATCGTGCGAGCCTTTCGAGTACGGCGGATGATGCCAGTAGGCGATGACCCAGCGGTTGGTGTTGGCGGCGAGATCGGCGCGCAGCCACGTGGCCATCGCGGCGTTGGTCGCGCGGTCGGCGGTCATCGAATCGAGACAGACGAAATGCGCCGGGCCGCAGTCGAACGAGTAATAATGTTCCGTGCCGCTGGCCACGCCGCCGGCCTCGCCCGCCGTGGGCAGCGTGAAATTCAGAAACTGCGCGTAGGTGTCAATGAAGGCGGAGGATTGATCCGTCTCGTGATTGCCGAGCGTGGGCCAGGTGACGATGCGGCGGAATTCATTCGTGTAGATGTTGAAGAACCGCGCCTGAAATTCGTTGTCGAAGCCGCTGTTGTAGGCGTTGTCGCCGAGTTGCAGCCACGCGTGCACGCGGTTGGTGCCGTTCCAACTTTCGAATTCATCGCGTACGGCGATCTGGCCGGGCGTGCCGGTGCCCGCGTCGCCGATGATCCACACGCGAATCGGTTTCGTCGAGCCAGGCGCGGGATGCGTGAGGAAATTCAATCCCGGGCCGGGTCCTTCAAGCACCGTAGTGGCCGCGCCGATGGCGTAATAATAAACCGTGTCCGGCGTCAAGCCGGCGAGCCGGACTTCGTGCTCGGTGACGGTGGCGGTGTCGAGGTTGGTCAGATTCAACGCGGCGGGATTGGTGCCGTAAATGACGCGGCTGGCGCAGGGGAGGTCGGTGCGCCAACGGATCGAGATGGCTGTGGGCGTGCTCAGTTGCAGATACGGTCCGCGCAAAAGACTGACGGCGGCGTTGGTCAGCCCGCTGACTTCCAGCTCGAAACTGAGATCGGAACTGTCGGGATTGATTTGATGCAATTCAACCGCGATCACGTTCGTGCCGGTCAGCAGGCCCGCCACCCAAACCCGGTTCGTGTAAACCGCGCTTTCATCCGCGCCCGTGACCGAGGTGCTGGCTGCGGTGGAAAAAGTCACCGGGCCGGGGTCCATGTTGCTGCGGAAGAGTTCCACGCCATTCAGGTAAATGACCGTGCCGTCGTCGCGCACCTGACGGAATTCCAGCGCTTGAATCGGCGACGGATCGGCCACGGTGAACGCGCGGCGGAAATATGTGGTCATGTAACGCGCGCCGGACGGGCCGCCGTTGATCACTGTGGCTTCGTCGCCGTCGCCGAAACCGAGTTGAGCGAAGCCAGCGGCCCAGGTGCTGTCGTTGTAAGCGGGGGAAATCCAATTCGTGCCGAGGTCCGTGCCGTCGTCGTGGTATTTCCACAGCGCGCCCGCCGGGATGAACAGGAACGGATCATTGAGCCAGACTGCTGTGACCGCCGAGCCGAAGACCACGTCGGAACTGGTGGCGCTCACTTGATGCACCTCGGCGGCCAGCACGTTCGTGCCCTCCAGCAGATTGGTGAGCAGTTCGCTGCTGATGACAACGGTTTCGTAATTCGTCGCGTCGCCGACGGTCGTGGTGTTCGGCGTGTCAGTCGCGAACGTCGAATAACTGATCGCGCCCGCCGGCATCCGCACCCGGCTGACTTCCGCGCCGTTCACATAAAACACCGCGCCGTCATCAATCAGGTTGGACAAAACGAGATACGTGACCGAGGCCGCGTTGGTGAGTTGAAACGTGGTGCGGAAATAATACGTGTTCAGCGGGCCGCCGCCGGACTTGGGCGGCAGCGGAGTATTCTTCGGCGCGGGCAATGTGGCCGATTCGATATAGAGCAGGGCGTTACTTGGGCCGAACCACGCCGAGTCATCATAGGCGAACGTTTTCCAGGCGGGCACGCCATCGAGATTGTTGGTTTGGTAACGCCACGCGTCGGTAATGGTGAGCAGGAGGTTGGTCGTGGCTGCGGCTCTCGCGCCGACGGCGCTGAAAAAACAAAATGCCAACAGCGCCAGCCATCGCCAGAGCTGGGATTCGGTCCGACGTTTCGTCCGCCTGAAATTAGCGAGCATGAGTTTCAGTGGGCTGAGTTGATGCGAGTGCGAGCCGCCGCTCCGTGCGCGCGAGGCCGGCGCGGAGACGCTGCTCCAGTTCCGAGTTCATTTCGCGCCCGCGCTGGGCGGCGGGAAATTCCGCGAGACCGGCAAGCGCGCGTTGAAAAGTTTCGCGCGCTTCGGTCAGCCGGCCCGCCTGTTCCAGAATTTCGCCGCGCGATGCCAGCCAGGTTTCCTTCACGCTGCTGTGCGCGAGCAACCGGTCCACCCGGGCGAGCGCCGCCGCGAATTTTGTCTGCGCGCGCTCGTATTCGATGGCGGGCAGTTGCAGCGAAACCAATTCGCCCAGCCGCGCCTGGCCTTCGTCCAGTCCGGCCACCGCGTCCGCGAATCGCCCGAGTGCGGCCTGCGTGCGCGCGCGTTCGAGAAACAAGTCCGGCGCGGGTTTCGGAATCAGTTTCAGCGCGCCGGAATAATCTGCGACCGCCTCGGTCGCGCGTTGCAGCCGGGCGAGACTGCGCGCCCGCAGAATCAGCGCCTCGGGATGCGAAGGCGTGGCGGCCAGAAAACTTTCCGCCGCGGCCAGCGCTTCGGGCCAGCGCGCCGAGTCGGAAAAAATCCGCGCGCGAGTCAGCGCGGGCGCGGGCCAGCCGGGTTTCAACTTCGCAGCGACGGCGACCTCGGCGAGCGCGTTGGTGAACTCGGCATGCAGCCGGAACTGCTCGGCGCGTTGCAGTCGAAGTTCGGCGTCGGCGGGAGATTTTTCGATGAGCGCCGTGAGCCGGGCGATTTGTTCGTCCACGCCCGGATGCGCGAGAGCGGAAGGAACTCGCGCGCCGAGCCAGATCAGCGCGCCGAGCAGCAGGGGGCGATGGATGAAAGACGGCAGGACCATGAATTCAGCGGCGGCGTTGCAAAATCTTTTAGGCAGCGTTGCGATGAGACAAATTATCGCGGTGCAGGCGGCTTTTTGCAAGCGGTCGCGACTTTCCCGGCTTTACCCGAATCGTCGCTGTGTTAATTTCAGCGCGCGTGACGGCAAGCCATGAGTCTCCTCGAAATCCAAAACCTGAAAGTCCATTTCCCCGTGAAGCACGGCTTGTTCAGCCGGCGGCGTGAGCACGTGAAGGCGGTGGATGGCGTGAGTTTCGCCATCGCGCCGGGCGAGACGCTGGGGCTGGTGGGCGAGAGCGGTTGTGGCAAGACGACGTTGGGCCGCGCCATCGTGCGGCTGGTCGAGCCGACGGCGGGAAGGATTTTATTTGAAGGCGATGACCTTGCGCACGTGAACGGTTCGGCGCTGCGCGCGAAGCGGCGTTCGTTGCAGATGATTTTTCAAGACCCGTTCAGTTCGCTGAATCCGCGCATGACGGTCGAGGACATCATCGGCGAGCCGCTCGACATTCACGGACTGGCGCGGGAAAACGCCCGTAGCAGCCGACGTGAGGAGGCTCAATCTAACTCGGAAACCGGAACTCGGGACTCGGAACGGAAAAGTCAGAGCCTCCTCACGTCGGCTGCTACGAAAGTTAGGTCCGCGCGGGCGGCGCGTGTGGCGGAGTTGCTGGCAGCGGTGGGGCTGGACGCGGCCTACGCGCAGCGGTATCCGCACGAATTCAGCGGCGGGCAACGGCAGCGCATCGGCATCGCGCGCGCGCTGGCGGTCGAGCCGAAGCTGATTGTTTGCGACGAGCCGGTGAGCGCGCTGGACGTTTCGGTGCAGGCGCAGATCATCAACTTGCTCCAGGATTTGCAGCAGCAGCGGGGCATCGCCTATCTGTTCATCGCGCACGATCTCGCGGTGGTGGAACACATCAGCCGGCGCGTGATGGTGATGTATCTGGGCAAGGTGGTGGAATTGGCCGAGGCGAAGGAAGTCATCCGCGCGCCGAAACATCCTTACACGCAGGCGCTCATCTCGGCGATTCCTGAAATTGATCCGGACACGAAACGAAAACGCATCGTGCTGCCGGGTGATGTGCCGTCGCCGATTGATCCGCCAAGTGGCTGTCCGTTTCATCCACGCTGTCCGGTGGCGGAGGCGCGCTGTAAATCCGAGGTGCCGGCGTTGCGGGAAATTTCCTCCGGCCATCACGCCGCGTGTCATCTCGCGAAATGAATCCACCGGCACAACCGAATCAAGTCGCCGCCGCGAGTCGCTGGCCGCTGTTCTGGCTGGTGGTCGGCATCGTGGCGCTGAATCTGTTTTTGTTTTTGAAGTTTGGCGTGCAGCGCAAATCTCCGCCTGCGGGTGCGACTAATTCAGTGCCGGTCTTACCTTCCACCAACGGGATGAAATGACTGCGGTGCGTCGGCGCGGCTTCCCACGCGAAAGGATTTACTGCTTCGCCGTCGTGCTGAACTCGTGTTCCGCCTGGGCATCGGCGGTCTTCACCGTGAGATGATATTTCACTTCGGGTTCGAGGAAGTCGGGCGTCGCGCCTTTATCCGCCGGCCGCAGACCGCGGATGCGTTCGCCGTAGCCGAAGCTCGCGGTGAAGACGGAATTCGAGTCGGACACGAGATGCCAGAGCGGGTGCGCGTATTTGTTTGTCGCGAGATCGGCGGCGATGACAACTTTGATTTCCGTGAGTTTGTAAAATCCGTTCAGGCTGAAGACGACCGGGTTCGCCTTGTCCAGCGGATTGGCGCGACGCCCCGGCGCGGGCCGCAACCACGGGCTGACGCGATGGGAAATTTGAATAGGTTTTTTGGCGAACCAGTCTCTATTCAGGTAGAGGCACAGCGCGCCCAGTCCGACGATCAAAAGGGTTGTGAGTAAAAACTTGGTCTTCGACATTGTCGTTCTGGTTGACGGCGGGAACAAACGTTCTATTCGACAGCGCCTCGCCGTCGGTTAATTTTGCCTCGGTCGCGCGAAAGGGAAAGACGGAATCTTTTTGGATCGAACAGATTGCTGATTTGAAATCATGAGAAGTTGTAAGAACGCAAATACCGGAACTCCGGGGGGATTCACGCTGATCGAACTACTGGTCGTCATTGCCATCATCGCGATTCTGGCGAGCATGTTGTTGCCCGCGCTGTCGCGCGCAAAGGAATCCGCGTATCGCGTCAAGTGCGCGAATAATCTCAAGCAGCTTTCGATTTCCGAAAATCTTTACGCCGGCGACAACGAAGGCCGTCTGCCGCCGCGCACGAACGCCTGGCGCTGGCCCACGGCGTTGCAGGATGGCTACCGCGACTTGAACATTCTCATCTGCTCCACCGACGCCACGCGCGGCACGCCGCCGACGGACACCAGTGCGGCTTCCCTGCCGGATCGTTCGCCGCGCAGCTACATCATCAACGGCTGGAACGATTATTTCTGGCACGCCACCGAAAATCCCGACGTGAACACTTACAACGGCAAAGCGATGAAGGAAACCGCGATCCGAAAACCGTCGGACACGATCGTGTTCGGCGAAAAGAAAAACATCCCCGCGCCGCCGCCGGAGGACCGGATGTCGAAGCATTACTACATGGACCTGATGGAAGGCAAAGGGAACGACGCCGATCAAGTGGAGCGCGGCTGTCATGCGGCGCGACTTGCGGGCACTTACAGCAAATCCGGCGGCTCGAACTACGCGTTTGCCGACGGTAGCGCGCGGTTTGTGCGCTATGGTCGCGAAGTCTGGCCGGAGAATATGTGGGCGCTGGCTGATGCCGACCGTTTGCTGTTTGCGTTTCAGCCGTGAATTGACCTCGGCGAATCCTTCGCAATAATCACCGGGCATGTTTTTTCGACTGACTCGTTTCGTCAGCCTCACTGCGATTGCGTTCGCGGTGTCGCTGCCGGTGTTTGCCGCCGGCACGGCGAAGCATTTCGTCCTCGTCGTCTGGGACGGCATGAGGCCGGACTTCGTGACGCCGGAACTCACGCCCACGCTGTGGCAGTTGCGCGAGCAGGGCGTGTGGTTCGCGAATCATCACTCCGTCTTTCCCACCTCGACGGAAGTCAACGGCGCGGTGCTGGCCACCGGCTGTTTCCCGCAACGCAACGGCGTGCTCGCCAACCGCGAATATCGCCGGGAGATTGATCCGTTGAAATCCTATGAGACGCAGGCGCTTCAGCCCGTGCGACGCGGGGACGCAGTGACCGGCGGAAAATATCTCCGCGTGCCCACGCTGGCGGAGTTGGTGCAAAAACATGGCGGTGCAACCGCCGTCGCCGGCTCGAAGGCGGTGGCTTTTCTCCACGACCGAAAAGAGCGAGCCGAGGATTCGCCGGACCCGGTCTGGTTCGCCGACGGCGCGCTGCCACAATCACGCTTCGCGGAACTGACGAATCGTTTCGGCGCGTTTCCCGCCGCCGTGGTGCCGAACAGCCCGCGCGACACGTGGACGACGCGTTGCCTGACCGAAGCGTTTTGGGAGCGCGGCGTGCCGCGTTACTCGGTGTTGTGGTTGAGCGAGCCGGATCATTCGCAACACCAGCGCGGCGTCGGTTCGACCAATGCGCTCGCCGCCCTGCGCAGTTCCGACAACCGTCTCGCAACGGTGTTGCAGGAGTTGGAGCGACGCAGTGTGCGTGATGAGACCGACATCGTCGTGGTTTCCGACCACGGGTTTTCGACCATTGGCGAAATGGCCAGCAGCGTGAAGGCCCTGCAAGCCGCCGGCCTCAATGCGCGGACGAATCTTGATCAACCGCCTGTCACCGGCGACGTGGTAGTGGTCGGCAACAGCGGGACGGTGTTGTTCTATGTGACCGGAGGGCAGCGCGCCGTGATCAAGCGGACCGTGACGACGTTGCAGCGCCAGCCGAATGCGGGCGTGATTTTCAGCCGGCTGAAATTGCCCGGCACATTTCCGCTGGCGGAAGCTCGCCTCGATTCGCCCGCCGCACCTGATGTGGTCATGGCGGTGGGTTGGACCGCGAAGCCCGACGACGCGGACGGCCATCCGCGTGTCCACATCCGCAGCGACGGCTACACGCAGGCCAATCGTGGCAACGGCACACACACCAGCCTCAGCCCGCTCGATCTCCATAACACCGCCGTCGCCTGTGGGCCGGACTTTCGGCGCGGCCTGACGAACGCGCTTCCCAGCGGCAACGTGGACATCGTGCCCACGCTGCTCTGGCTGATGAACATCAAATCGCCCGAACCGCTCGATGGCCGTGTGCTGAGCGAAACGCTGAGCGTGGACGGCCCGCGGGTGCGTGAGCCAAAATCAGTTCGCCGGGAAGCCAAAGCGGACTTGCCCGACGGCGTCTGGCAGCAACATTTGAAATTCACCGAACTGAACGGCGTGTGTTACCTCGACGAAGGCAACGGTGGTTGGTCGCCAAAATCGAAGTAAGATCAGTTGATTGGGAGCTGGTGAGGTTGGTGATCGAAAAAATGGAGCGGGCGAAGGGAATCGAACCCTCGTGTGAAGCTTGGAAGGCTTCCGTTCTACCATTGAACTACACCCGCCGACGCTGCGCTTCGGCGCGGCCAGCCCGCCACCGGAGTGCTCGAATCTTAGCGGGCAAACTTGCCTTGTCAATTCGCTAGCGGTAGGCTCGTCGCCCGATGAATTCGCTGCTTCTCACCGGCGGTCGCGTGATTGATCCCGCCAACCGCCTTGACGCTCCCGCTGACGTTTTGATTTCCGACGGCAAGATCGCCGCCGTCGGCAACGACGCGGCGAAACAAGCGCCCGCCAATGTCGAACGCATGGACGTGAGCGGACTTGTCGTTTGTCCGGGACTGATTGATCTGCATGTTCACTTTCGCGAGCCGGGTCAGACGGCGAAAGAGACCATCGCAACCGGTACGGCGGCGGCAGTACGCGGGGGGTTCACTTCCGTCGTGTGCATGCCGAATACATCGCCTTCGATTGACAATGCGGCGGCGGTGGCCCTCGTTCACGAACGGGCGTCGCAACACGGCGTGGTGAATGTCTTCGTGGCCGGCGCGATCACCAAGGGCATTGCCGGCGAGGAACTCGCGCCCATCGGTGGACTCAAACGCGCCGGCGTGGTCGCGATCACGGACGACGGCCATTGTGTGCAGAACAACGAACTCATGCGCCGCGCGTGCGAGTACGCGAAGATGTTCGATCTGCCGCTGATGGATCATTGCCAGGATTACTCGCTCGTGACGACCGGCGTGATGCACGAAGGCTACTGGAGCACGGCACTCGGGCTGCAAGGTTGGCCGTCAGCGGGCGAGGAGATGATCGTGGCGCGGAACATCTTGCTCGCCGAACTCACGGGCGCGAACGTGCACTGCCAGCATTTGAGCGCGGCGGGCAGCGTGGCGTTGATCCGCGCGGCGAAGAAACGCGGCGTGCCGATTTCCGGTGAAGCCTGCCCGCATCATTTCACTTTGACCGATGCGGCGATTGCCGGCAGCGAAAAATTTTGGGCAACCGACGGAAAGCAATTAACCCTCAACTCTCAACTCTCATCTCTCAACCTTCCCTCTTGGCCGAACTATGACACAAATTTCAAAATGAACCCGCCGCTGCGCTCCGCCCGCGACCGTGAGGCGATTCTGGAAGGACTGGCGGACGGCACGATTGAAATCCTGTGCAGCGATCACGCGCCGCATTGTGGCTTTGAAAAGGAAGTGGAGTTTGACTACGCGCCGTTTGGCATCACCGGACTGGAAGTTGAGCTGGCGCTCTCGCTCATGCAGCTTTATCACGCGAAGCGATTGAGCCTCGCTGACCTGATTGCGAAATACACTGTCGCTCCGGCCAGGTTGCTGCGACTGAAGAAAGGCACGTTGAATGTGGGCGCGGATGCGGACGTGACGGTGATTGATCCCGAGCGCGAATGGACGTTTGAGCGCGCGGACACCGCGAGCAAGTCTTTCAACAATCCGTTCTACGGCTGGCCGCTCAAGGGCAAAGCCGTGGCGACGATCGTCGGTGGGAAAAAAGTTTGGGTTGAACAAGCGGAGGCCGTGGCCGTCTAAACGGGAAATGAATTACGAAATGAAAATGAAAAGCATCACGAAAATCTCACTCGCGGGCGCGGCGGCGTGCCTGATGTTGGCACAAACCTGTCTGGCCGCACCGGAATGGCTGACCGACGTGCCCACCGCGCAACTCAAAGCCAAGGCGGCGAACAAACTGGTGTTGCTGGATTTCACCGGCTCGGATTGGTGCGGCTGGTGCATCAAACTGCACAATGAAGTTTTCTCCAAACCCGAGTTCGAGGTTTATGCGCAAAAGAATTTCGTGTTGGTGGAAGTGGATTTTCCACGCAACAAGAAGCAGAGCGACGCCGTGAAGAAGGCGAATCAGGCGCTGGCGGAGAAATATGCCATCGAGGGTTATCCCACCATCATCATTCTCAACGGAGAAGGGAAAAAAGTCGGCCAACTCGGCTACATGGCGGGCGGACCGAAGGCGTTTCTCGCCGCGTTGGAAAAGATCCGCGCCGGCAAATCCTGAACCGCAGTTCGCGGCGTCTCGGCGAGAATCGGGCTTTTCCACGGCGCGGA
>SCTL01000112.1 GCA_004297495.1 Verrucomicrobiota bacterium | reverse complement strand
CCCGCACGACGCTTCCCATCCTTTCCAACGTGCTCCTCCGCGCCGAGGGCAACAGCTTGGAACTCACGGCCACCGATCTCGACGTGACCGTTTCCTGTGCGGTCGAGGCGAAAGTGGCAAAAGCCGGGTCGTCCACCGTGCCGGTGAAGAAACTCTTCGGCATCGCTCGTGAACTCAGCGGCATCGAGATAGACCTCGAAGTGGACGAGAAAAACGTTTGCAGCGTCCGTTCCGGTTCTTCGTTTTACAAAATCCATGGATTGAGCGCGGAGGAATTTCCGCCGCTGCCCAAGTTCAAGGAAGACAAGAAAGTCACGCTTCCGCAGGAAACCGTGAAGGGGATGATGAAAAAAACTTCCTTCGCCATTTCCACCGACGAAGCCCGTTACGTCTTGAACGGAATCTTCATCAGTCTGAAGGACCACAAGATGACGATGGTCGCCACAGACGGACGACGGCTGGCGCTCGTGGACGAAGAAGTGGATGTCACGGAAAAGAGCCAGGGCGAATTCATCATTCCCGCCAAGGCAGTCAACGAATTAAACCGTCTGCTCGGCGACAAAGGAGAAGTCGAAATAAAATACGCCGACAATCAAGCCGCGTTCACGCTCAAAGCCGAAAAAGGCGGCTCCGTGCTCATCATTACCAAGCTGATCGAAGGCAATTATCCGAATTATCGGCAAGTAATACCGGGCGAAACCAAGGAACGCATTGCTTTGCCGCGGGAGGAATTTCTCCATGCCCTGCGGCGCGCGGAAATCATGACCAGCGAAAAAGCCAACTCGGTGAAGCTGACCTTCGGGAAAAACAACCTCGCCATCACCGCCAACGCGCCGGAAGTCGGCGAAGCGCGCGAAAGCATCGCCGTCAACTACAAGGGCAAAGAGATGGCCATCGCCTTCAATCCGAAATACATGATTGATCCGCTCAACGCGCTGGCGCAGGACGAAGTCTTCATCGAGTTGATTGACGAACTCAGCCCCGGCGTGCTCAAGATCAACGGCCCGTTCCTCTACGTGGTGATGCCGATGCGCTTGAGCTAAGCGGCGCCACCCCAAAGAGTGCTTCCATCGGAGCACGGATTCGTGTTTAGTTTCCGGCTTTTATGAGCAAGACCGCATTACTTTTCGCCGGACAAGGCGCGCAAGTCGTCGGCATGGGCAAAGACCTGGCCGCTGCGTTCCCGACGGCTCAGGCTTGGTTCGACCGCGCCAACGCCGCACTCGGCTACGATCTCACAGCGATTTGTTTCAACGGTCCAGAAACCGAACTGACCAAAACCGAAAACGCGCAGCCGGGAATTTTTCTCATGAGCTGGGTGGCGTTTGAACTTGTGAAAGAACGCGTGCCGGCGTTGAAGTTTGAGGCCACTGCGGGACTGTCGCTCGGCGAATTCACGGCGCTGACGGCGGCGGGCGCGATGAGTTTTGAGGATGGATTGCGCGTGGTTCGCCAACGCGGGCGTTTCATGCAAGAGGCGTGCGATGTCACCAAAGGCGGCATGGCGGCGATCATTGGCTTGGAAGAAGCGCCCACACGCGAAGTTTGCGCCGAAGCCGGCGTGGTGCTGGCGAACTTGAACTGCCCCGGCCAGCTCGTGATTTCCGGCGAGGCAGAAAGAATTGTGAAAGCCTGCGAACTCGCCAAGGCGCGCGGTGCAAAACGCGCGCTGCCGCTTCCCGTCGCTGGCGCGTATCACTCACCGCTCATGGCCAGCGCACAGGGAAAACTTCAGGCGGAGTTGGGCAGAGTAAAAATCTCCGCGCCAGGCGTGTCGGTGATTTGCAACGTCACCGCGCAGCCGCACGGCGCGCCGGATCACATCAGCGCCCGCATGGTTGAGCAAGTCACGTCGTCGGTGCGCTGGGAGGAATCCATACGCTACCTCCTCGCGCAAGGGTTCACCCGCTTCATTGAACTCGGGCCGGGCACGGCCCTCAGCGGTTTCATGAAGCGCATAGACAAGTCGGCGCAAATGCTCAACGTCGCGGACGTGGCGAGTCTTGAAGTCACCGTGAAAGCGCTGGCTTGACGCAGCACGCAGCACGCAACACGCTTTCCCCGCATGAGCCAACTGACCAATCAAGTTGCCGTCGTTACCGGCGCCGGTCGCGGCATCGGACGCGCCATCGCGTTGCGATTCGCGGCGGAAGGCGCGGACGTCGTCTGCGTTTCGCGCACGGTCGAGAATTCCGAGAAAGCCGCCGCCGAAGTCCGCGCGCTGGGTCGCAAAGCCTGGGCGCACGCCGTGGACGTGGCCGACGGCGCGAGCGTGAGCGCAGCCGCTGAGAAAATCCTCGCCGAGTGCGGCAAGGTGGACATTTTGGTGAACAATGCCGGCGTCACGCGCGATGGATTGCTCATGCGCATGGCGGATGCGGATTGGGACGTCGTGCTCGACACGAATCTGAAAGGCGCGTTCCTCGTCACCAAAGCTTTCAGCCGCGCGATGATCAAAGCCCGCACCGGACGCATCATCAACATTTCCTCGGTCATCGGCCTCATCGGCAACGCCGGCCAGTGCAATTACTCGGCGAGCAAAGCCGGCTTGATTGGCTTCACGCAATCCGCCGCCCGCGAACTGGCGTCGCGCGGCATCACCGTCAACGCCATCGCGCCGGGCTTCATCGAGACGGACATGACCTCGGCACTCAAGGACGACATGCGGCAAGCGTTGTTGAAACAGATTCCACTCGGCAGCTTCGGCACGGCGGACGACATTGCGGGCGCGGCGCTCTATCTCGCGAGTCCGGCGGGGCGCTATGTCACCGGGCAGGTGTTGACGGTGGACGGCGGCATGGTTATGTAGTGGGGCGTTCACCGAAACCGAAGGCATTGAAAAGAAGCGGAAGAATTTTCGCACAGACGCAAGACTAAGTTGAAAAGAACGGAAAAAATTTAAGAATCGGGGCTTGACGCATTTTGCGTCGTGGCATAGACACAACACAGCAAACAGAACCGGAGCTACCCATGGCTGAAAAATCTATCGAACAACGTGTAAAAGACATCATCGTCGAACAACTCGGCGTCAACGCGGACCAGGTCACGCCTGAAGCCAAGTTCATCGAGGACCTCGGCGCGGACTCGCTCGACACGGTGGAGCTCGTGATGGCCCTCGAAGAGGAATTCGGCATCGAAGTCCCCGACGAACAGGCCGAGAAGCTCCAGAGCGTCGGCGACGTCATCAAATACATCGAAGAGACGCAGAAATAGTTGCGGGCGAAACCACTTCGGGGCAGCTTCGGCTAGCAGCTTGGGCTGCCCCATTTCATTTATGGCAGGCAATTGGTCAGAACGCAGAGTCGTCGTCACCGGGCTGGGTGTCGTCACGCCCATTGGGCACACGATTGAAACCTTCTGGAGCAACCTGATCGCTGGACAATGCGGCATTGACCAGATCACGGCGTTCGACACCACCGCGTTCGACACCAAGATCGCCGGCGAAGTTCGCAACTTCGATCCCGCGCCCGCGTTCCCCTCGCCCAAAGAAATCCGTCGCACGGACCGCTACTCCCAATTCGGCCTCTATGCCGGCTGGGCCGCGCTGAAAGATTCCGGCGTTGAACTCGACAAAGTCAACCGCGACGAGATTGGCGTGATGATCGGCTCCGGCATCGGCGGACTCGACACCACCGCATCGCAGCACAAAATCCTGCTCGAACGCGGCCCCGGCCGCATGTCGCCCTTCACCATCCCGATGCTCATCGGCAACATGGCCTCGGGACTGTTCTCGATGTATCACAACCTGCGCGGGCCGAACTACGCCACCTGTTCCGCCTGTGCCACCGCCAATCACGCGCTGGGCGAAGCCTGGCGCACCATCAAGATGGGCGACGCTGTGATGATGTTCGCCGGCGGCGCTGAAGCCACGATCATTCCCATCGGCATCGGCGGTTTCTGCGCCATGAAAGCCATGAGCACGCGCAATGACGATCCCAAGACCGCCTCGCGTCCCTTCGACAAGGATCGCGACGGCTTTGTCATGGGCGAAGGCGCGGGGGTGCTTGTGTTGGAAGAGCTCGAACACGCGAAGAAACGCGGCGCGAAAATTTACTGCGAGATGGTCGGCTACGGCAACACTGCGGACGCGCATCACCTGACCGCACCCGCACCCGGCGGCGAAGGCGCGGCGCGCTGCATGAAGATGGCTTTGCGCAACGGCGGCCTCAACACCACCGACATCAGTTACATCAACGCCCACGGCACCTCCACGCCGCAGGGCGACGTCTGCGAAACGCAGGCCATCAAGACTGTTTTCGGCGACCACGCGAAGAAAGTCGCCGTGAGTTCCACCAAGGGCGCCACCGGCCACATGCTTGGCGCCGCAGGCGCGGTGGAAATGATCGTCTGCACGCTCGCCCTCAAAAACGGCGTCGTGCCGCCTACGATCAATCTTCAGAACCCCGATCCCGAGTGCGATCTCGACTACGTGCCCAACACCGCGCGCCAGATGCCGGTGAACGCCGTCGTGAACAACTCCTTCGGCTTCGGCGGTCACAACGCGAGCATCGCGGCGAAGAAGTTTGCGGGGTGAAAAATGATAGAAGCGCCATCAACCGACTCCAGCGCTTCAAAAACAAAAAGGGAATTTCCTTGGGGGTGGCTTGTATTTGGGTTGAGCATTCCCGCGCTGATTATTTGTGGTCTGCTTGTCCTGCTGTTGGAGCCAATACACAAGGCGGACTCCGGGTTTAGAAAAGCAAAGCGGACAATCAGCGCAGAGGAAATGCGCTCGTGGGCATTTGCTGTCATCAAGAAACACCCCGCGACAAACGGCTGTCTTGAAACGATTCCGAACGAAGAGATTCCAAAATCCATAATCAACCTTTACGCAACACCCCCCAGGCACGCGTGGATCGCGCCAAAGACCAGTGAGAGTGAAGAGAGCGTGATGTTCATGTGGGGAGGAGGATTCTTTCACTGGGGGATTACCATTGGGGCAACGAATTACGTTTCTCCCACAAGCCCGGGATACAGATCATTCAAACTCGCGCCGGGAATCTATTACCAACGGGAAGCCGCGTGGGGATTGTTGTGAACTTTCTCGCCCTCATCGAAGCCAAACGCGCCGGGCAAACACTCGCACCGGAACAGATTCAAGAGTTCATCGGCAAATTCACCGCCGGAAAAATTCCCGATTACCAGATGGCCGCGATGCTCATGGCCATTTACTTTCGCGGGCTGAACACCGCCGAAACCACCGCGCTCACACTTGCCATGCGCGATTCCGGCGACGTGCTCAAGTTTCCCAAAGACAAACGGCCGCTCGCGGACAAACACTCCACCGGCGGCGTCGGTGACAAAGTTTCGCTACCGCTCGCGCCGTTGCTCGCGTGCCTCGGCTTTCGCGTGCCGATGATCTCCGGGCGCGGTCTCGGCATCACTGGCGGCACGCTCGACAAGCTGGATTCCATCCCTGGTTTCAAGACCTTGCTACCCGCGAAGCGCATCACGCAAATCGTCCAGCAAGTCGGCTGCGTCATTTGCGGTCAGACCGAAAGAATGGTGCCGGCGGACAAAAAACTTTACGCGCTGCGGGATGTCACCGGCACCGTGCCCAGCATCCCGCTCATCACGGCCTCGATCCTTTCCAAAAAACTTGCTGAGAGTCTGGACGCGCTGATTCTCGATGTGAAGTTCGGCAGCGCCGCCTTCATGCAAACCAAAACCGACGCGCGCAAACTCGCCCAAGCGATGGTCGCGCTCGGCAATCAATGCGGCGTGAACACCCGCGCCATTCTCACCGACATGAACACGCCGCTGGGCCGCGCCGCCGGCAACTGGCTGGAGGTGAAAGAAAGCGTCGCGTGTCTCGAAGCCCACTGGGTAGGGACGCGTTCCACCGCGTCCCCATCTGGACGAATAGTTTGGGACGCGGTGGAACACATCCCTACCGATTTACGCCCGCTCGTCATCGAAAGTGCCGCGCATCTCCTCGTGCAAACTCGCAAGGCCAAATCCCTCGCCGCCGCGCGAGAACAAGCCGAAGATTGCCTGAACTCCGGCGCGCCGCGCCGCAAGTGGGACGAGATGATTGTGGCTCAAGGAGCAGATCTCGCCGCGTTCAATCGCAGGCTCGCCCGCGATCACACCGCGCCCGTGGTGGTGGAACTTAAGGCGACACAGTCCGGTTTTGTTTCCAAGTGCGACGCGCGCTTGATTGGCGAACTCATCCGCGATCTCGGTGGTGGGCGTTTGACGAAGGAATCCAGAATCAACTACGACGTGGGCATGGATCGTTTGGCGAAACCGGGCGAGCGCGTGAGCAAGGGCGCCACACTGGCGCGAATTCATCTGGGGAATAAATCCGAAGCGGCAAACGCTCTGGCGCGAGCACGACTGGCGTTCGTCATTTCAGCGCGAAAGCCATGCCCGAGCAAACTGATCAGCGAAGTAGTTGATTGACCCGGCGCGCGGCCATCCTGGCCGCAGCGACCGCAACCACGCCATGATCTCGTAAATTCCAACCTCCACTTCTCCACCGCAGTGCTGCGGCCAGGAAGGCCGCGCGCCAACCACGACTCACTTCGCCTCTTTCGTGAACGCATTCACCGCTTTGATCTTCGATTCCTTCGCGGCGTCCATGATTTTGATGATCTGGCCGAACGGGGCGGCTTTGTCCGCTTGAATGGCAAGTTTCAGGTCCGGATTTTTGTCGAGCCGCGCGGCGAGTTCTGATCGCAAGCGATCGGCGGTTACGGGCATGGCTTCCGCGCCAAGACGAAGATTTCCCTCCTTATCCACGCTCACGACCAGCGGGGCGTCCTCGCTCGCGCCGGTCTTGGTGGCCTGGCTGGATTCCGGCAGCGCGAGCCGTAGCGCGGGCTGTTGCTTGAAGGTCGTGGTCACCATCAGGAAGATCAGCATCACGATGAGAATATCAATCAGCGCCACGATGATGACGGCGGGCGCGGCGCGGCGTTTGCGGACGTAGAAGCGCATGTCAACGGATTGGAAAACCTCCAACCTCCAAAGAAGCCGCGTTCGCGCGACGGCAGTTCGGCATTGAGCGTTGAATGTTGAATGTTGAATGTTGAGTGTTCACTTCTTCACCTCACGATATTGGCGGCGCAGAAATTCGTCGCACAACGTTTCCATTTCCACGGCGAGCAATTCGACTTTCTTGCTGAAATAACTCCACGCGATGAGCGCGGGAATGGCGATGAGCAGGCCGATGAGCGTGGCGCGCAGAATGAGCGAGATGCCCTGCGCGAGTTTCGCGGCGTCGTTCAGGCCGGCGAGCCCGACGTTCGCGAACGTGTCCATCATGCCTACGATCGTGCCAACCAGTCCGAGCAACGGCGCAATGCCCACGATGATTTCCAGCACCACGAGGCCGCGCTCCAGCTTTACGATTTCGTGTCGCGCGCGGGTTTGCATCGTGTCCACGGTTTCTTCCTTGGACCAATCGAGGTGCTCGCACGCGTGCAGCAGCAGGCGGCCCAGCGGCGAGGGTTTTTGCAGGCACACGCTACGCAGGACATTCAAATCGTCTCGGGTCTGAGCGGACTCCACAGCGGATTCAATCTCAGGCGGCAGCACTTTGCTCCAGCGCAGCGCGAGGCCGCGCTCGATGATGAACGTCAACCCGACAATCGAAGTTACAATCAACAATCCGTAAACCAGCATTTCCATAATGTCATTTCGTTGACCCGCCCGGCGACGCGCCGTTCAAAGTCAGTTGTAGTAAAACGTGAACGTGATCTTGCGATAATCCGCGCCAATCATCACGCGCATTTCATTGGGCCAGCGCTCGAACGGAGCAGGATCGAGAATGGCTTTCTGGCAAAGCAGGCTCAGGGTTTCCGTGACCGTGTTGTCCGACACCTTCATCTCGGTGATGCGCCCGTCGTAATTCAATTTGAACTCGACGCTGACTTTTCCCTGGCGATAGCCGTCGTAGCTGACGCTGTCGAGCAAGTCCTCCCAGCGTTGCTTCACAGCGGCGATGAACGCGGCGTCATACGCGCCAAAGCCGGTGGCCTTCACATCGAAGCTGGCGTTCGCGCGATTCAACACGCCGCCGGGCTGCTTCATTTTCTGGCCGGACATCTGTTTCTGTGCGAGCGCTTCCTTGATTGTGCGCGGACGGGATTTTTTCTCCTCCTGCGGCTTGGCCATCACCAGATCGCCCACCGGCTTGGTGGGCTTGGGTTTGATTTCCTCCTCGGCAGCCTTGTCCGGGAGCGCGGGCATGAGTTTGTCGAACCGGTTTCGCTCCGTGTCTTCCGTCTTGGGAACGTGCTCCTGTGTGCCGGTGATTTTTGGAATCACGGAATTTGCATCCGCGTCGGGGTTCGCGGCCACGGCATTCTTGTCCGAGTAATGCGTGGCGTTCTTGGGCGCTTCGGTCAGCGCCTGGGCTGGATTGACTTCGACGAACACCAGCGGCGGTTCGGTCTCGACGGGTTTTGCCGGCTGAACCGGCTTCGCAAATCTTGGCAGCGTGAGCTTTTGAATCCACGCGGGCAGGTGCAGCCGCTCCCAGACGTGATAGCGCTTCCCAACGGAGTAAGTGCCCCAGAAAAGCAGGTGCGCCGCAATCGAAAGCGCGAACGCCCAGGCCAGCCGGTTCGTGTCCAGGCGGCCCAGGCGCAACGAGACTTCGGGCGCGTGAGAGGCACTCATGCGAGGCTAACTGTGCCGCACGATGGCAATGCGGGCAACTGTTTAGCGGCAGAGGGGGACTTGCCGGGAAAAATCACGCAGCGCGAAAACATTCAACATTCAACGCCGACCATCGAA
>SCTL01000111.1 GCA_004297495.1 Verrucomicrobiota bacterium | reverse complement strand
GAGGTTCACGTACGCTTCGATTTCTTTTTCCTGCAGCGCAGCCATGACTTCGGGTCGCGCGGTCACGGTGACGGCGACGGTCTCGGGTTGCACTTTGAACTCGCGCACGTCCGCCGCCGCCGAGACGACCAGCACCGGCAGGTTCGTCAACTCGCGCGTGTTCCAAACGCCAAGTTGCGCGGCGACGGGCGCAGGTTCGTTGCTGATGTTTTTGACCGTGAACCAGATCGCGCACGCCAGCACGAGCGCGAAAATCTTCCAGGGGAAATCTTTGGTGAGCAGGTCGCGCATGGAAATTATTTCGCCGCCGGCTCGGCGGGTTTGCGACCGTTGCTCTTGGTGATGACGACCGGCCCGGGTTGCGACCGCTCGCCGAGGCGTGAACGAATCCAGCCCACGATGTTGCGCGGTTTCACCGGTCGCACCAGCACCGAAGTCAGGAACGCGCGCAGTTCCTCAAGCGTCACGCCACGCACCAACTG
This sequence comes from Verrucomicrobiota bacterium, assembly GCA_004297495.1. GTDB lineage: Bacteria > Verrucomicrobiota > Verrucomicrobiia > Limisphaerales > JADLHS01 > SCTL01. Next base: position 5,725 of record SCTL01000111.1, on the reverse strand, counting down.
GCCTTTGTAAGCATAGGAAATCGCGCCGCTCTCCTCGGACACCGCCACGATGGCCGCGTCCGTTTCCTCGCTCAAACCAATCGCCGCGCGATGCCGCGTGCCGAGCGACTTGTTCAAGTCCTGCCGCTGCGTCAGCGGAAAAATGCACGCGGCATAGCCGATGCGATCGCCTTTGAGGATGACGCCCCCGTCGTGGATCGCGTTGTTCGGAAAGAAAATTGTTTCCAACATTTCTGGCGTGGCTTCGCAGTCAATCAGGATGCCCGACTCGACCGCCTCCTGAAGCTGGATGGATTGTTCGATGGCGATGAGCGCGCCGATCTTCACTTCCGAAAGCCGCTCGCAGGTCTGGATGATGACCTCGATGTTTTCACGCTGCTCGTGCGCGGTGTTGAACACGGGCATGTTCCCCAGTTCCGCCAACATGCGCCGCAGTTCCGGCTGAAAAATCACCAGCGCGCCGAGCATGATGAAGAAGGAGGCGCTCTTGAGCAGCCAGCCCAGCACTTTGAGATCGAGCAGAATCGTGAGACCGAGCAGCGCGAGGATCAGCACGGCAAAGCCGATCACGACCGGCCAGCCGCGCGTGCCGCGCACGAAGCGCGTGGCGTAATAGATCCCCACCCCCAGGATGAGAATCTCAAGCGCCGGTCGCCAAACGTTCTGGACAATCTTCCACATTATTTTTTCCGCCGGGCCAGGATGGCTTCGGTCAGGCGCACGGCCTGGACCGTCTCCGCGACCTCATGCGCGCGGATGATCTGCACACCGGATTCCACCGCCAGACTCGCGCAAGCCAGCGAGCCGGGCAAGCGCGCATCTTCGTGGGCGCCGGTGAGTTTCCCGATGAACGACTTGCGCGAAGCCCCGAGGAGCAGTGGTCGTCCCAAGTTTGTAAAGCGTGGCAACGCCGCGAGCAACTGCAAATTATGTTCCAGCGTCTTGCCAAAACCCAGACCCACGTCGAACACCACTTGGTCAGCGCTCACGCCGCTGGCGTTCAAACGTTGCAGCCGCTCGCGGAAAAAATCCTCCACCTCGCCGGATACGTCGGCGTAGGACGGATGGGACTGCATGGTTTGCGGCGTGCCTTGCATGTGCATGCACACATAGCCGGCGCCGGCTGCGGCAACAATTTTCCACATCGCGTCGTCGTCGCGATTCGCGGCGACGTCGTTCACGATGCTAGCGCCGGCTGCGAGTGCGGCGCGAGCGACGGCGGGTTTCATTGTGTCAATCGAGAGCGGCACTTTCACGCGACTGACCAGCGCTTCGATGACGGGCAAAACGCGCGTCAGTTCCTCCGCTTCGTTGACTGGTGTTGCGCCCGGTCGCGTGGATTCGCCGCCGATGTCCAGCAGGTCTGCGCCTTGCTCGATCAATTTCAATGCGTGTTCAACGGCCTTCTTCGCGTCGAGGAATTGTCCGCCATCCGAGAATGAATCCGGCGTGACGTTCACGATTCCCATCACCAGCGTCGGACGCGGAAACGTGAACTGAAATTTGCCGGCGCGGAAAAGCATTCAGGAATTGGTCCTCAGTAGCCTGCACCTTTCTTTGCCATCTCGATCAACTCGATCTCGTATCCCTCCGGCGCGTCAATGAACGCAATGCCGCCGCCGTCGGGTTTCATGTGCGGGCCGTCGGAGAATTTGAGCCCGAGCTTGGCGAGATGTTTGCCGAATTCCTCCAGGCTCTCGACTTGAAACGCCAGGTGCGTGAGGTCGGGCTGCACTTTCACCGGCCCGCTGGCGGGAAAACTGCACAGCTCGATCAGTTCCTCGCTGCCCGGCGTTTTGAGAAAGACGAGTTCCGATCCGCGCGGCGATTTGTGCCGGCGGATTTCTTCGAGGCCGAGCACTTCGCGATAAAACTTCACCGTGCGCTCCAAGTCATCCACGCGATAGCGCGTGTGCAGCAGTTTGGTGACGATGCTCATGCGCGAATCATAGCGCGGCCCGCGCGCGCCGGCCAAGCGGCAATTCCAAGCCGAAGCGAGCAGGAGGAAACAGAGGAAACGGAGAGCGGAATCAGATCACAATGCGGCTGCGGCCCTGCGCCGGTTGTCGAATAAGCGTCCGGTTCGCATCGGACACTGCGCAATTGAACGCCGTTCTCTGTTTCCTCTGTTTGCTCCTGTTCTTGTCTGAAGCGCGCGGCTGGAATTGCGCCGGCAAAATGTAATTGCCCGCGACGTGCGTTTGCCCTAACTGTCAGGCGTCGGTAAACGAAAGGAAAACTATGGGACTTGGCATACTGATCTTGATTGGGCTGGCGGCGATCGCACTGTTCGCGGTGCTGTTCATCGTCGGCAAATACAATTCGCTCGTCACGCTGCGCAACCGTTTCAAAAACGCCTACGCGCAGATTGACGTGCAGCTCAAGCGGCGTTACGACCTGATCCCGAATCTCGTCGAGGTCGCCAAGGGCTACATCAAACACGAGCGCGAGACGCTCGAAGCGGTGATCAAGGCGCGCAATGTGGCTTACGCTGCCTCGCAAACCGCCGCGACCAATCCGGGAGATGCCGCCGCGGTCAAAGGTCTGGTGTCGGCCGAGAGCGGGTTGGCTGGCGCGTTGAGCCGCCTGATGGTCGTCTCGGAGCAATATCCCCAACTCAAGGCGAACCAGAACATGATGCAGTTGACCGAGGAACTGACCTCGACGGAAAATAAAATTTCCTTCTCGCGCCAGGCCTACAACGACAGCGTGATGACTTACAACACGCAGCGCGAAGTCTTCCCGGCCAACATAATCGCCGGCATGTTCAACTTTGCGCCCGCCGAGTTGTTCGTGGTGGACAAACCCGAGCAGCGCGACGCGCCGAAGGTTTCGTTTTAACATTTGGCTGAAGAGCGTTCGGATGGGCGCACTGAATTAGATAAAGCCGCCGATTCACGTCGGCGGCTGCTTTGCAAATGGACTTTTTCGAGCGACAGGACAAAGCCCGCCGCAACACGAAGTGGCTCGTGTTCTACTTCGCGCTCGCGGTGTTGCTCATCACCCTCTCGGTCTATTTCGTTTCGTTGTTCGCTTTTGGGACCTTTGGCAGCCGCCGTCATTTCCAGGGCTACGAGTCGTTCGCGCTTTGGAATCCCAAAATCTTTCTCTTCTCCGCCGCTGGAACGCTGGCGGTCATCGCCTGCGGAAGTTTTTACAAGATGTCCGAACTGTCCAGCGGCGGCAGTGCGGTGGCGGAATCCATGGGTGGACGACTCGTGCCACCGAACACGACCGACCCGCTGGAGCGAAAGCTCCGGAATGTGGTCGAGGAAATGGCGCTCGCGTCCGGTGTGCCCGTGCCACAGGTCTATGTGATGGACAACGAGCGCGGCATCAATGCGTTTGCCGCTGGTCATTCGCCGAGCGACGCCGCCGTGGCCGTGACGCGCGGTTGCATGGAGACGTTGACGCGTGATGAATTGCAAGGCGTCATCGGGCACGAGTTCAGCCATATTCTCAACGGCGACATGCGGCTGAACTTGCGGCTCATGGGAATCATCTTCGGCATCATGTGTCTTGCGATTGTCGGACGGACGCTCTTGCGCGTGCGCAGCAGCGGACGCGACCGCAATCCGCTCCCACTGCTTGGCCTGCTGCTCCTGGTCCTTGGTTGGGTCGGAGTTTTCTTCGGCAACTTGATTCAAGCGGCGGTCAGTCGGCAGCGTGAGTTTTTGGCCGACGCTTCGGCGGTGCAGTTCACGCGCAATCCGCTCGGGCTGTCCGGTGCGCTGCAAAAAATCGGTGGCAGCGCGAGTGGATCGGAAATGATTTCCGAGCACGCGGCGGCGGCGAGCCACATGTTTTTCAGCAGCGCATTGAGTTCGTCGTTCTTCAACCTGTTCGCCACACATCCGCCGCTCGAACAACGCATTCAGGCGATTGATCCGACGTGGGACGGAAAATTCAAGCGCGTGGAAATTCCGCGAGAAGATGCCGACGCGCTGGTGGAATCCATTCTGGGCAAACCGCGCGGCGCGAGAATGGCCGAAGGTCTGGCTGCCGGACTCGCCGGTGCCGCCGCCGCGCCGAGGCCGACGGTGCGGGCGCAAACTTCGGTTGTGAACATCGGCGCACCCACGCCGATGCATCTGCGTTACGCTGTGGAGTTGCGCAGTTCCCTGCCCGAGAGCGTGCGGGCCGCCACACGCGAGCCGCTAAACGCCGTGGCGCTCGTCTATGCGATGCTGTTGAGCGAAGATGCTGCGATGCGCGCAACGCAAATTGAAGGACTTGCCCAACGCACGACGAATGATGTCGCGCAGAAAGCTCTCGCGCTCTGGCCGGAGGTTGTGCCGCTGGCCTCGCGGGCGCGCTTGCCGCTGGTGGAACTGGCGTTGCCAGCGTTGCGCGGGTTGCGTCCGAATGAATACGAGGAGTTCACGCGGGCGTTGAAGTGGCTTATTGAGAGCGACGAGCAGATCGAACTGTTCGAGTTCGTGCTTCAGAAAATCGTGAGCCGGCATCTGGCGTCGCAATTCCGGAAGACACCGCCGCCCATAATCCAATTCTACACGGTCAGACCGCTCGTGCCGGACTGCGCGGTGCTTCTCTCCGCGCTGGCGCAATCGGGCAGCGCGGACGACGCCGAAGTCGCGAAGGCGTTCGAGAAGGGCGCGCCGTTTCTGCGCGGGGGCGAGGTGATGATTTCGTTGTCGTCGCGCAGCGAATGTGGTTTGCAACAGATTGACGCGGCGCTGAACCGGCTCGCGCAGGCCGCGCCGCAGATAAAAAAGAATTTGATCGAAGCGTGCGTGCAGACGGTTGGCGCGGACGGCGTGATCCAGGAAAGCGAAGCGGAATTGCTGCGCGCGATTTGCGACACGCTGGATTGTCCGATGCCGCCGGTGTTGGTTGAAAGTTGAAAGTTGAGAGTCGGGCAAGATGGCGCTTCGGCGTTTGCTCTCAACCCTCAACTTTCAACTCTCAACTACCCTGACTCAGAACCGATAGCTGACGCCGAAGGTCACGTAGAGTGAATTCTCAAAGTCCGCTTCCACGGTGCGACCGCCGAAGTTGTGCCGGTAAGTGCCGAGGCCCTGATATTGCGCGCCGACGATGGCGCTCCAGTCTTTGTTGATGTCCCACGACAGATTCAGCGCGAGGTAATAGCCGAGCAACGCGGCGTCGTCGCTGCCGCTGCCCAAGTCTGGCGCGCTGGAAGTGCCGAAGGTGATGGTGTCGTTCCAGGTTGCTTCCGCGTTGAGGAAAGCCACGGCGAGACCGCCGGAGAGCAGCACGTTGAAATTCGTTCCGACCGGAATGTCGAGATACGGGCCGACGCGGAGGCCGAAGATGTCGGCGTTGAAACGGCGCGCGCCCGAGATGGAATATCCCCCGGGAACGACCGACGTGCTGAAGGGCACGGCCGCGTCGCTGATCAACATGCCAGGGCCTTCATAGCTGCCTTTGTACGGTTCTGACGGCGTGGCTGTGGGCGGCGTGAGGCCCGGCTCGTACGCGAAGGCGTAGGTGTTCTTCGTCGCGGTGCCGAAGAACGTGCTGCGGTCCTGCACGTCGAGGTTTTGGAAACTGCCGGCGAGTTCAACGCCGTAACTCATCTTGCCATGCACCCCGAGCAGGCGTTGATAAGTGATTTCCGCGCCGAGCGTCGGATCAGAATCTTTCCACGGCGAAGTGAAGTTCGCGTCCGGCGTGGATTTGCTGAGGAGAATGTTGTTCCCCGAAACTTGCGCGCTGCTGTTGTCGTAGCCCCAATACCAGG
>SCTL01000110.1 GCA_004297495.1 Verrucomicrobiota bacterium | reverse complement strand
ATGCGTTTGAGCAGGGTGTCGAACGAGCGCGTATGAATGCGGGGAGAAACAGCGCAGTGACGCCGACCAAACATCCGACGCACATTGTCGCAATAATTGTTCTTTTGGAAGTGCGCGTCATGATGCTTAAAACACACGGCAGCGAAATGTTTTGCAGCCTATCTCCATTCACGTCGCGACTCTAAAACTGGCGCACCCTTTTTGTCGAGCGAGGCTTCGGTGGCAAAATCAGCCCGCACTTGGCCGTGGCATTTCTTCAAATGGTTTAACGACTGCCCTCACCCCGGCCCTCTCTCCCGTCCGACGGGAGAGGGAGAATCCTTCGCCGTCTCCCGCGAAAACCTGCGACTGGATTTGCCGTGGCGCTTTCAAAAACAGTCCCGAAGGGACGTAACGTGAATAGCCGTGGGTGTAACCCACGGTTTGATCGCCAATAAAACACTCGGCCCTGATAGGGCCGAACAGAATTCGGGCGGACAATTCCGCAGGTTTCACCTGCGGCTATTCACATTTGGCCTCTTCGAGGCCGGGCCACGTTGGCAGGGTTGCGGGCCTTATTTCCCCAGCAACGCCAGCGCCGCCTCCGCCATCTTCGACGCGGTGAGGCCGTGCTTCACGTAAAGTTCCTCCGCCAGATACGCGCTCTGGCCGAACTCGCCGTGGATGCCGAGCGATTTCAACGTGTGCGCGATGCCGGTGTTCGAGAGCGCGTGCGAAACCTGCGCGCCCATGCCGCCGATGACTTGATGGTCCTCAATCGTCACCACGCGTCCGCCGCACGCCTTCACCGCCGCGCCGATGGTGTCGAGGTCCACGCGATTGATGAACGGATTGTTGATCACGGTCGCCTTGACGCCTTGGGCCGCGAGCAGTTTGCCGGCTTCAATGGCCTTGTTCACCAGCACGCCGCAGCCGATGAGCACCACGTCGCCGCCCTGCGCGAGCACCTGCGCCTTGCCCCACGGAAATTGCGCGCCCTCGATCCACGTGAGCGGATAATTCTCGCGGCCCACGAAAAAGATGTAGCTCTCGCCGTCGCTACCCGCCGCGCGGTCGGCGGCGTAACGCTGGATTGCCTGATACATGAGCGACTCGGCTTCGTCCGAACAACTCGGCGCAATGACCGTCGTGTGCGGAATCGCGCTCGTGGCGGCGAGGTAAGTCGTGGCCTGATGCGACGCACCGTCCGCCGCGTCTTGAAAACCGACGTGCGAAAAAATCGCAATGACGGGCGCTTGCGAGAGCGCGGCCATCGTAAGCGGGAGATTTCCCTTCGTGACGCCGAACTGACCGAACGTGTCCACGATGGGAATCAAACCAATCTTCGCAAAGCCCGCGCCCACGCTGACCATGTTGGCCTCGGCGATGCCGACTTCGACCCACCGATCCGGAAAACTTTTGTGAAAGAGACTGATGCCGGTCGAGCCTTGCACGTCGCAGGAAATGGAATAAACCGGAAAACCTTCCTGCGCGGCGCGCACGGCGGCTTTGGCGAGGCCGGTCTGGACTTTGTCTTTCTTCACGGTCGGCGCAGCGGCAGGAGCAGCGGCTTTGGCTTTCTTCGCGGCGTCCTTTTGTTCCCAATCAGTGCGCAACGCCTTCGCCCAGTTCGCAAATTCTTCCGGCGTCTGACCGCCGTAAATCTCGTTCACGAATTCGACGATCTTTTCGCCGTTCGCGAGCGGGAAGCCGTGTCCGCCGGACGCGCTTTCCATCGTGGACTTCACGCCGAAACCTTTGATGGTTTTCACGTGAACACAAACCGGCTTGTTCGGATGCGCTTTCGCCTCAGCGACGGCTTTCTCGATGGCGAGATAAACTTCCTGCAAGTTGTGGCCGTCGGGCACAGCCATCACGTTCCAGCCG
>SCTL01000109.1 GCA_004297495.1 Verrucomicrobiota bacterium | reverse complement strand
CATTGCCGGAATTGCTGAGCGTGTAAGTCTGGCTCACTGGTGCAAATGGTCCACCCGCGAGTCCGGCGAAGGTGAAACCGCTCACGGGCGTCACCGCCAACTGACCGGCAGTAGCATTGACCGTAAGATTTGCCGCGCGCGTGATGCTGTCGCCGGTGTTGCTCAAATTGGTGAACACGACATTATCGGAATTATTTCCGGCGGAGAGACTGTTCGCGTTGACGTTGAGCGAGACGGAAATGTTCGTGCTCGCTCCGCCGGCGAGGTTGCCGTTCGTGGCCGAGAGCGTGAGCCAGTTGGCGGTTTTGGTCGCGGCCCAGTTGATCGAGGACGCACTGATGTTGCTGAGAGTGTAAATCTGATTCGTGGGCGTGAACGGCCCGCCTTGATTCCCTGAACTCGCGAACGCGCTCGCGGGCGACACTGCTAGCGCGACCGTTCCCGTCGGGAAATTATACGTCACGAACACGCTGTAGTGATCGGACGCCGTTGCGCTGTCGCTCGTGAGATTTTGCGCGCTGGCGTTGGTGTAAAGGCCGTGGACCGCCCAGTCCTTGGTGCTGAAAACGAAGCCGGAAGTCGGCGCGAGCCGGTTGGTGGCGGCGAGGATGTAATCAAAGCGAATACTGGGCGTGCTGGCGGTGCTCCACGTCCGGTACTCGCCGCTGAGCGTGGTGGGTTTGAATTCGGCCAAGCCGCCGTTGGTTATGAGCGTGTCAATCGGATGGTAAGTTGCGGAGAGTGTGCATTCGGGATTCAGATTGTCCTCGTTCAAGTCGCCCGCGAAAATGTAGGGCGAACCATTCGTCGCCGCGAAGTCGGCCATCTCGCCGGAAAAAAGATCGGCTTCGTCCTGTTTGGTCTGGCAGCTCGAACCGTCGCTGCAACATTTGAGGTGAACGTAGAAAACCTGCAGGCGATTCGTGCCGGCGAGCTGAAGTTGAAACGAAAACATTCCGCGCAGCCCACTCGATACGTCCGGGTACGTGAACGTGTTCGCCACCGGATAGCGGCTGATGACGGCGTTGCGCTGGATCGAGGAGGATTCCGTTGAGACCGAAACGTAATAACTCCCTGACGCCAGGTAGGGCAGGTTCGTGCTGACCCATTGCGTGATGGCGATGGTATTGGTGGTGGCCGCGCCGTCGGCGACTTCATTGATCAGGAAAACGTCCGGTTGGAGATAGTTCAAAATGCGCGCGATGGCGAGCGCCTCCGGCCCGGACTGAGCGCTGAACGTGCCCAGATTACCGTGCACATTCCAGTGCATGACGGTGACTTGCTGGGCGCGGGAACTGGTCGGGCCGACCAAGGCGACGAGACACACGACAACTGTTTTAAGGACGAACTGGCGCATTACAACTGGGTGGAATAGTCGGCCATCCCGGCGGGAAAATCAATCCGGCAAATCTGCGCGCGATCGTCTTGAAGGACTCAAACGTAGAGCGCCGCCTTCAGATCGCGCACCAGCACGCTGAGGAACGGATAGCGTTTGTTCGGGTCGGCTTCGAGACACTTGACGATGGTTTTTTCCAACGCCACCGGCAGATCGGGATTCAACTGGCGCGGCATCAGAAACTCGGAGCGGTTGAGTTGGCGGTTGAGAATTTCCGCCGAGGTTTCGCCGGGGAAAGGTTTCTGGTTCGTCAATAATTCATACGCCGCCACACCGAACGCGAAGATGTCCACGCGTTGATCAATCGGCTGCCCGGACAATTGCTCGGGCGACATGTAGGCGGGTGTGCCGGGATTTTTGGAAAGCTTCATCGGCTCTTCGGGAATTTCCTGCGCGAGATCGAAGTCCACCAACCGCACGCTGCCGTTGCGCGAGACGAGAATGTTTTCCGGTTTGAAATCCAGGTGCATGTAGCCCGCCTCGTGCACGTGCTCGAGGCCGGTCGCCATGTCTATGATGATTTGCGCCACGTTCTCCAGCAGCACCGGATCGTGCGTCGCGTAAAGCTCCTTCAGATTCGCGCCCTCGATGTATTCCATCA
>SCTL01000108.1 GCA_004297495.1 Verrucomicrobiota bacterium | reverse complement strand
TCCTGAGAATCCGTCTCTGCATTGGGACGGCTGCGATTGCGACGAGTTCGGTCAAGCGAAACCCATCGCCACCATTGGTCAAGGTAATCCGCCGCCGCGAACTCTTACGCAGCGACTTTGATTTCTTGTTTCGACTCAACCCTCAATACCAGAGAGAAAATTATGTTTCAAAAACCATTGACAGAAGAAGCTGAAGTTTCCGCGCCCACGCCTCAATTAGACACACCATCGCCGGCACTAAGGCCACACTCGCCTCAAAACATTGCCGTGACTCTTTGCGCGCTTGGCCTCGTAGCGGCATTCTTCGCGCCGTGGGCAAGGCATTCCCAATTCGTCAGCGGCTTCACCTTCTATCACCTCGTTCCCGGCGCTCGCTTGCTCTGGATCATCCCGGTCTTGGCACTCGCTACTTTCCTGCGCCACCGGAGTCCGGTTGCCAGGAAATGGTTCGGCACTGTCACGGCAATTGCCGCGTGGATTGGCGTCGGCTACTTCACGGTGAAGGCGCAATCAATAGGAAACCCTCGCTTCGCATGGGGCGCGACGCTCACCAGTTTACTTAGCTTCGCCCTTTTCGCGTTTTCCGGTGAACGCCGGATTATCGCCCCGATTGACTTGGTGGCTCGAAAACTGAGCTCCCGCAAAGCGAATGTGTATTCACATTCGGGCGCACTGACACCCGGTATTCATTTCTCCGTCCAAGAATTTTACGACACTGTTGAAAAAGCAATCCGGGCGAAGCAGTGGCCCGGCGTCGAAACCGTCCGCATCCACTACACGGAAGCCGGTGTCCTTTCCCATAAACGCGAATATTTGCGCATTATCCGCCAGCGCCATTTGTTCGACATCTGCGCGGCGACGTTCGGCAAGGATTACTTCTTCAGCGTCCGTGAAGCCGAAATCCCAACTGTGATTGATCTTCGCGCCTTATTCGTTCTCATGGTCGGGTTGGCAGTGTTGTTTTTCACTTCGATCAAGACGCTGGGAATTCTCTTTGGCCCGCCCGCGTTCTTGTTCCTGCTCGCAGTCATCGCTTGGTTTCTGTTCAACATCTTGAAATTGGGGCTTACTAAAATGGATTCGATTTTGATGCAGTTACCCGTCATCGGCGCGATCTATGAAGCATGGTTTCGCCGGGACACGTACTTCCAACAGGACACGCGCCTTGTGTTTTTGCAAAGCGTTACTGACTTGGTGAAGCAGCATGTCGAAGAAACCACCTCTGCGAAAGGCATCCGATTTTTGAATTGTTTTGAACGCCAACCGATTTTGGACGAACTCTACAAACGCTCGCGCATAAAGCTGGAGCAGGAATCACCTAAGCCGGCCACATCTTGAAGTATGGGCCGACTGGACGAAATCGCGAGCGAGCAGTTCACACGCTGGGAACGGCGGGGACGCGGTTGGCAGGTCTGGTCGAACACGGTTGCACCCGAACCGCCATTCCGTGCCTTCCCCGGTTTCCTTCTGCCGCCGGTTAGTCCGGGTGCGGACGACGGCCGCAAACCCGGATTTCTCGCCACCTTCTTTGATCGTTTGCACAGTAGCCTCAATCCCAAGCCACCCACCCCGTCGGAAAACGAAGCGAACGACGAGGAGAATGCCGAACCAGAGATTTTCGAGCGTTCGTCATTCGTCGAACTTCAAATTGCACTCCCGAGCGATTTTGACGCGC
>SCTL01000107.1 GCA_004297495.1 Verrucomicrobiota bacterium | reverse complement strand
GATGCGGCGGGTTGCGAGCCGATCTGCACCGACGGTTGCAAGCGGACGCTGTTCGTCGGAAAACCGAGCGTCAGATCGGTTGGCAACGTAACGAGCGGCAGGCTCAGTCGCCGGTTCAGTTGATCTTCGTAAAGCGAAAGCGGTTCAAGCGTGTCGCCTTGCGCCGTGCCTTCGACGTGATCGAGCGGATCACATTTCGTTCCGCCGTAAGTCGAAAGCGACACGCCGCTGCGCGTGCCACGCGTGCCGATGACGTAACCATAGCGGCTCTGCTCGGTCGTCACGACGTAACTCGGCCCGCCATTGATGCCGCGGGTGTTCCAGAAAACGCTGTGCGCGGCAGTGAGATCGTGCAACGGCGCGGTGCCGTAAGGACGGTAACGCGCTTCGAATCCGCTGTTGTCGCCGGTGCAGGTGTCAATCAAGTTGCCGTGACTGAAGTGCATGTGATGATCGCTGTTGCTGCCCGCCGTGGATTGCAAACCCGTGTCGCCAGTCTGGCGACCGCTGTCCTTGTCCGTGCACTCGTGATAAACATTTCCCGACGAAGCCATGTGCGACAGCACGAAGCCGTGGCGCGTGAAGGTGGAGCGGCAATTGTCCAACAGGCATTCGTTCGCGTTTTGCAGCCGATATTGATAGCCGTTGCCGCCGCCGCCGCCGTATTGTGCGTGTCCAAAATCGCAGTTGGTCAGCGTGATTTGCGAACTCTCAAGCAGCAGGATGCCGTTGCTCAACAAGTGCGCGGTCGTGGTGTTTCCCGCCGGTTGAAAGGTCGCCACGTTGCGCGCCCATGAGTCGCGCGCGCGCACGATTCGGATGGCGAATGAGTCGTGCACATCATACGCACCCGTGCCGGACACGGTGTAATCATTTTCGCCCCAGCCGGTGCCGTTGTCCTGCACGTTGCCAATGGAAAAATCCTCCAACCCGCAGCCCAGCAGCGGCGCGGCACTGAGGCGCACGACGCGCGCGTTGTCGCGCATCTTCAAATAATACCGAGTGGGCGCGTTGATCGTGATCTTGTTGGCGGAAACAGCGACCACGCGCCGAAAGTAGGCCACGCCTCCCAACTGGCTGCCGTAACCAATCCAGTCCGGCTCATTGTGCTCGGTGATCCACGCGTCGGTGCAATCCGCGCGCACGACGACCCATTGACCCGTGGCAAACCCGCTGGTGCTGGCGACGGGAATTTCCATGGTCGGCCCGAGCAAATCCTGACTGATCGTCGTGCTGGCCGCGCCGCTGGAATAAAATCCAGCCGACGACGACCCGCTCAACAAGATGATGCTCTTGCTGCGCATGTTCGTGCTGGTGTTGAGCAGAAAGGTCGCGCCGACGCCCGCGCCGCGCAGGACCAAGTTCGAGGAAGTGATCGTCAGCGCATAAGCATTCGCTCCCTGCGGGCTGATCGAATACAGCCCGGCGGGAAGAAACACCACGCCGCCGCCGGCGGCTTGCGCGGCGTTGATCGCGGATTGAATGGCGGTCGTGGCGTTGGTTGCGCCGGTCTTGTCCGCGTTGTAAGGCGACTGCGTGACGTTGAACACCGGACCGGCGATCACTGGAAGGGAGGCTTCACCCGCTTTGTATCCTGCGTAGGAAAAATCCTGAATCAGCTTGTTGGTTTCAAAATAGACGGCGCCGTTCGTCGGCGGCTGCCAGTCGGCAGGATACAACGTGCTGTGCCAGGCACGCGCGGGCACAGCCCACAGCAACAAAGCTGTGCTCACGACAAAAACTCTCGCGCTGTGTCTCGGGGGCACTGGTTGATTGAAACAACGTTATCGCCTCACCGCATCCCTCGAAAGGGGGATGTTGAGCGCGAAACCATCAGGCAGATTCACAACCCCAAGCTCCGACGGCCAACGGAAAATGGAAATTTTAACCGCCATCAAAAAAGTTTTCCGAACGAAAATGCGGCTGATTTCACTCGCGCTCGCCATTGGGTCCAGCTCAACGCAACTGCTGGCGATTGAAACCAACATCACTCGATTGGACGCGGGCTGGGAATATTACCAAGGCGATCTCGGCAGCACTTGGGAACTCTGGCGCGGCGATAAGGCCACGGACAATGTTGTCTGGTCGCCGGTGACGCTGCCGCATTGTTTCAATGCCCGCGACGCGGTGGATCCCGATGCGCCGTATTACCAGGGGCCGGGCTGGTATCGCACGCGGTTGAAGCTCGCCAATCCATTTCCAAACGGACGAACGCTGTTGCGTTTCGATGGTGCGGGGCAGAAAGCACAGGTGTTCGTCGGTCTCGACAAAGTCGGAGAACACGTCGGAGGTTACGATCAATGGGAAGTGGACATCACGGATTTTGCGAGTCGAGTAGTGACCAACGGTTGGAGCAAGGGTGACGTGGCCATCGCGGTGCGTTGCGATAACTCGCGCGACGCGGAATCCATTCCATCCGATCTCAGCGACTTCACACGTTATGGCGGGCTTTACCGGCACGTGAGCCTTGTTTACGTTCCGGCGATTTCGTTGGAGCGCGTCCACATTGAGCCGACGTTGACGTTGGAAGGAATTGCCAGGGTAAAAGTTAGTTCCCGTTTCTACAATCCAACCGCTCAGAAGGGCAAAGTAGAACTGACGCTTAGCGTCAGCGATCCCGGCGGGAAAGTCATTCACACTTCCACGCGGAAGGATGCTCCTTGGTCAGGAATGAAAGAGATCGCTGCATTTGAAATCACCGCTCCTCAACGCTGGTCGCCGAAAGTGCCGGCGCTTTATCGGTGCACCATCGCGCTGAAATCGGCGCAAGGCGAACAACAAGTCGAGGAGAGTTTTGGTTTCCGCTCATTTGACTGGGTCGAGCATGGGCCATTCAAGCTGAACGGCGAACGACTGTTGCTGCGCGGCACGCATTATCACGAAGACCACGCAGGCGTTGGTGCGGCTGTCCCCGATGAAGTCGTGCGCCGGACGTTTCAACAGATCAAAGACATGGGCGCGAACTTTGTGCGCCTTGGTCATTATCAGCAGTCACCGCTGGTGTTGGAGTTGTGCGATGAACTGGGCTTGCTGGTTTGGGAGGAGATTCCCTGGTGTCGCGGTGGCATCGGCGGTGAACACTACCGCCAAGAGTGTCGCGACATGCTGAGCGGGATGATTGATCAGCACTTCAATCATCCCGCTGTCATCATGTGGGGATTGGGAAACGAAAATTGGTGGCCGGGAGATTTTGAAAAGCATGATACGAACGCGATCCGCTCATTCATGATCGAATTGAACGGCCTCGCCCATCAGCTTGATCCGTCGCGCAAGACCTGCATCCGCTACTGTGATTTCTGCAAGGACGTGGTGGATGTCTATTCGCCGAGTGTTTGGGCGGGATGGTATGCGGGACGTTACCCGGAGTATCGCGCCTCGTTGCAGCGGGAGATCAAATCCGTGCCGCACTTTTTCCATGCCGAATGGGGCGGCGACAGTCATGCGGGCCGCTACTCGGAAGGACCGGAAAAGTTTTTGGAGCAAGTAGCCGCTGGACGCGGCACGTCGGAAACCGGCGGCGCTTACAAAGCAAAAGGAGGTTCAGCGCGGGCGTCGAAAGACGGCGACTGGTCGGAGAGCTACATCTGCAACTTGTTCGACTGGCACCTGAAGGAGCAGGAACAGATGACGAATCTAACCGGCGCGGCCCAGTGGGTTGTCAAAGACTTCGCCACGCCGTTGCGACCGGAAAATCCCGTGCCGCGCGTGAATCAAAAAGGCGTTCTCGAACGCGACGGCACGCCGAAGGAAGGCTACTACATTTGCCAAAGCTACTGGGCGGAGAAGCCGATGATTCACGTCTTCGGTCATTCGTGGCCGGTGCGCTGGGGCAAGCCGGATGAGGAAAAGCTGGTCAAAGTTTTCTCCAATTGCCGGGAAGCCGAGTTGTTCGTGAACGGTGTATCTGTGGGCGTGAAGCATCGCGACGTCGCCGACTATCCCGCCGCCGGGCTGCATTGGATGGTTAAGTTGAAAGAAGGAACGAACACGCTCCGCGCCGTTGGACGAAATGACCGCGTTGAAGTGAGCGACGAAATTCATGTTGGATATCAAACCACAGCGTGGAACAAGTCAGTGACGCTCACGCTCCAGCAACTTGCGCACACCAATGACATCATCACTATCGAGGTGCGCGCCACAGACAAGGATGGCGTGCTCTGTCTCGATGCGAACAATCTCGTTCGCTTCGGTCTGACGGGGGACGGCCAACTGCTCGACAATATTGGCACCTCCTCCGGCTCGCGTGCGGTGCAACTATACAACGGTCGCGCGCAGATCAGTCTGCGGTTGAACGGCAGCAAAGCAGTCACTTCAGTGGCGAGTGATGGTTTGCTAACGCAGTTCCTGTCCGTGACGAAAGCACAACCTGCCGTCGCAAAGCTGGCGCTCGATGTGGGAGCGATTGATCGAGAACGAATTCTTAATGCGGCCAGTGCTGCGCTCAGTCTCGAACCGCCGACCATCACAAGGCATCGCGCAAAATTGAGCGAAGGCGGGCCGAATGATTTTTATTCCAACGCCGACTACTTCTGGCCTGACCCGACGAAGCCGGATGGTTTGCCGTATATCAACCGCGATGGTGAATCGAACCCGGATAATTTCTTCCATCACCGCCTCGCCATGCGTGATGTACGTGATGCGGTCGCAGCGCTCGGTGCGGCTTACAAAATCACGAGCGAGGATCGTTACGTGACCAAGGCGGTCGAGTTGCTCCGCGTTTTCTTCCTCGATCCCCAAACGCGGATGAACCCGAACCTGCAATACGCGCAGGCCGTGCCGGGCCGGTCGCCGGGACGAAGTTGGGGCATCATTGATGGGCTGCATCTGGCCGAAATCCCACCTGCGATTACTGCGATGCAAACGTCACCCGCGTTTCCGGGGGAAGTTTTAGT
>SCTL01000106.1 GCA_004297495.1 Verrucomicrobiota bacterium | reverse complement strand
AGCAAAACGCTTTCACCAGTTTGCTCGATCAAGGCAAAGCGCTCCTGCGCACCGATCCGACGAACGCGGCGGCCAGACTCGTCGAAGCCATTTCGCTTCAGCCCAAAAACGCGCGCGCACATTTTCTGCATGGCCGCGCGTTGTTCTGGCTGGGCGAAACGAACGCGGCGCGGAAGGAATTCGACACCGCGCGCGATCTGGACACGATGCCGTGGCGCGCGACGAGCTTGCAGCGCGACGCCATCCGCAACGCCGCGAAGCAGCACGGCGGCGTGTTGTGCGACATGGAGAATCTTTTCCGCTCGCAAAGTCCCGGCGGCTGCATCGGCTGGGAACTGATGGATGATCACGTGCATCCGACGTTGCGCGGCCAGGCGTTGATGGCGGAGGCGGTCGCGAACACGCTGCGCGAGCTGCCGGGCGCGGCGCGTTTGTCCGACGCGCAGTTTGCCCGCGTGCAGCCGTGGGAAACTTACGCGCGCGAACTCGGCGACAATTCCTACGACCGTTACACTGTGGATCACTCGATGCGCATCCTGTTCACCGTTCCGTTCATGCGCGAGCGCAACGGCGACGCGTTGCAACGCTTCACCGAACGCGCGACCGGGTTTGAAGAGACGCTGACGCCCGAGGTGAAAAAGATTGTGGCGGACTGGCAGTCGGAGACGCCGCACGCCGGCGGCAAGCGCCCGCTCACCGGCATGATCGCGCGACAATTCATGCGGGAGAAGAAATACGATGAGGCGCTGAAATTGTTTTCCATCGCGCAAACTTCGGTGCCGGAATACACGTCCTGGCACATGGAGTACGTCTATTTCGCGCTGGCGTGCCGGGAAAAACTGGCGGGCAAACTGAGCGAGGAGGAGCGGCGGCTGGCGTTGAGCGAGATCGAGCAGGGAAAGTTCCTCTTGCGCCAGGGATTTTCGCAGACGGGTTTGACCGAGCGTTACACCGGCCGGTTGCATCAGCTTCGCGGCGAGTTTGCCGAGGCGATTCCTTTCCTCAACGCCAGCCGGCAGAAGCTTTCCGGGTTCGAACTCGTGGCGGCGGATCAGGCGCTGTTTGTGTCGTTCATGGAGACCGGCCGGCGCGATGACGCCCGGAAACTGGTGGAAAACGGCGTCGCCCACAGCGGCCAATATGCCGGCTTTTACAGGGAAATGCTCGGGCTGCTGGACCGGAAAACTTCGGGCGGAGCGGAACTGAAACCGGCCAACTGATTTCGATTGGCGGGCGCAGGTGGTTTGCGGTATTGCTTTGCCAGTGCCCACACAAATGTGCGGTGGACGCTCCGCCCGTAACGCCCACAATCAACCGACACCATGAAAAAACTTCCGCCCCCGTTGCCGGGTCTTTTCCAACTGCTGCTCGCCGCCATGCTCGCGTTCACCGTCGCCACGGTTCCTGCGGCGGAATCCACCAATGCCGTGGCGCGCAAGTCGCCCGAGTGGTTGAAAAAATCCGTGGTGTATGAAATTTTCCCGCGCAATTTTTCCCAGGCCGGCGACTTCAACGCCATCACCACGAAGCTGGATGAGTTGAAAGACCTCGGCGTGGATGTCGTCTGGCTCATGCCGATTCATCCCATCGGCCAGAAAGTGAAGAAGGGCACGGTGGGCAGTCCTTACGCCGTGCGCGACTATTGCGCCGTGAATCCGGATTACGGCACGACGAACGATTTCAAGAAACTCCTTGCCGGCGCGCACACACGGGGCATGAAGGTGATCCTCGACATCGTCGCCGGCCACACCGCGTGGGACAGCGTG
Organism: Verrucomicrobiota bacterium; assembly: GCA_004297495.1. Lineage (GTDB taxonomy): Bacteria > Verrucomicrobiota > Verrucomicrobiia > Limisphaerales > JADLHS01 > SCTL01. Next base: position 2,067 of record SCTL01000106.1, on the reverse strand, counting down.
CTGATGGAGCACCCGGCGTTTTACAAGCAGGACGCCAACGGCAAAATCATCCCGCCGTTTCCCGATTGGAGTGACGTGGCCGCGTTGAACTACGGAAATCCCGAACTGCGCCGCGCCATGACGGACATGTTGAAATACTGGGTGCGCGATTTCGGCGTGGACGGTTTCCGCTGCGACGTCTCTTTCAGCGTGCCCATGGAATACTGGGAAGCCGCACGCGCCGAACTGGAGCAGATCAATCCCGAGATCATTTTGCTCGCCGACGCGAACGCCTCGCCCAAGCTGCTGGCGAAAGCCTTCAACATGGACAACTCCGGCGCGCTTTACTCCGCGCTCAACCGGGTGATGAGCGGCATTGCGCCGGCCTCGCTGGTGAACCAATCCTGGGTCAACACGCGGCAGCAATTTCCCGAGGGCGCGTTGCATCTCCGCTTTTCCGACAACCACGAAGACACGCGCGCGGTCGTCCGCTTCGGCCTCTCCGGCGCGCTGGCGGCGCAGGTGCTCATGCTCACGCTCGATGGCGTGCCGCTGTTCTACAACGGCATGGAAGTCGGCGACGCCACCGAGTCCGCCGATCCTGCGCTGTTTGAGAAACTGCCCGTGTATTGGAACGCGAGCGGCCGTCCGCCGCTGCGCGAGATTTACCGCAACCTGATCCGGCTGCGCAAAGAACATCCCGCGTTTCAAAACGACACCGTGGCGTGGCTGCAAAACAGCGCGCCCGGCGAGGTCGTCACGTTCCTCCGCAAGGACGACAAGGACGAATTCCTCGTCGCGGTGAATTTGTCCAGCCGAACGGTGGCCGGTTCGCTCGAAGTCCCCAACGATGCGGACTTCAAGGTCGCGAAGATTGACGGGATGCCGACGCTGCCCGGCAGCACCCTCCCGGAATTCACGCTGGGCGGTTATGAGTGGCGCATCTATCGCCGCTCGCTCGGAAAATAAAATCTAGCGTCCGCCCTCGGTCCGCAGATATTTCACCACCGCCTCCGTGCGCGAATGGACGTGGAGCTTTTCGTAAACCGTCCGCACGTAACTCCGCACCGTGTCTATGCTGATCTTCATGCGGTCGGCGATTTCCTTGTACGCGTAACCGTTGGCGAGTTGATCGAGAAACTCGCGTTCGCCCGGCGTCAGCTTCGCCATTTCCGCCTCACCCTCGCCCGGCGGCCGCGAGAAATGTTGCACCACGCGTCGCGCGAGCTGCGGGCTCATCGGCGAACCGCCTTCATGCACATCGCGGATCGCCTCCAGCAAGCGCGCCGAGGCCGTGCGCTTGAGCAGATAGCCGCTCGCGCCCGCGCGCAGCGAATTAAAAAGCGAATCGCTGTCCTCATACACCGTGAGCATGAGAAACTGCGTCTGCGGCAGCGCGGCTTTCAGATGCCGCACGCACTCGACGCCTTTCATCCCGGGCAGATTGATGTCCATGAGCACGACGTCGGGCGGATGCTTCGGGATTTCTTTCAACGCCGTTTCCGCGTCACAGTAGTGCCCGGTGAGCTTCAGGCCTTCCGCGCGGCCAATCATCGCGGCCAGACTGGCGCGGATGCCTTCATCGTCGTCCACAATCGCTATTTTGATTGCCATAAATTTATTCAGTAAGCCGGGCTGAACGGGACTCCACTCCGGCGCGCGCCTTCAAACGTCCACGCCTTTCGGAAACGGCGCCGCCAATTTGATCACGGTTCCCTTTCCGGTCACGCTGTTCACTTCGAGTTTCGCGCCGATGGCATCCGCCCGGCGGTGCATGTTGCCCAGGCCGTTGCCGGCGCGCGAACCGTGCGTGATGGGATATTCAAATCCACGTCCGTCGTCCTCGACCTCGATTTCGAAGCCCGCACCGTTGACGCGGGCGCGAACGTGAACTTCCTTCGCGGCGGAATGCCGGATGGCGTTGGTCAGCGCCTCCTTGACGACGAGGAAAATGTTGTGGCGCACGTCCGGCGGCAGCGCGCGCGCCGGCAAGGACGCCGGCATGTCCAGCCGGCAGGGTGTGCCGGTGCCCTCGAACAGTTCGCTCGCGAAGTGCGTGATGTATTCCACCAGGCTCTGGAGCGTGTC
>SCTL01000105.1 GCA_004297495.1 Verrucomicrobiota bacterium | reverse complement strand
CCTATCTCGCGCACTATTTCATGGGCCTGCCGCTCGCCGCCGGATTCGTTTTGGGTGCGATCATTTCCCCGCCCGACGCCATTGCCGCCACCGCGATCGCCGACCGGCTCAAACTCCCCCGCCGCATCGTTACGATTCTGGAAGGCGAAAGCCTCGTCAACGACGCCACGGCTTTGGTGGCCTATCGCTTCGCGGTGATGGCCGTGGTCACCGGTTCGTTCTCACTGGCAAAGGCGAGCGGGCAATTTTTCATCATGGGCATCGGCGGGATTCTGATCGGTCTGGTCGTCGGCTGGCTGGCGGAACAGTTTCACAAACGCGTGGATGATGCGCCAATTGAGATCACGGTTTCATTGCTGACACCGTTTGTCGCTTATCTGGCCGCCGAGCATCTGGCCGTTTCCGGCGTGCTCGCGGTGGTGACCGCCGGTTTGTATCTCGGCTGGCGCATGCCCGAACTGCTCACCTTCAAGACACGGCTCCAGGGCGGACCGGTCTGGGAAATGGTGGAATTTTTGCTGACCGGTTTTGTCTTCATCCTCATCGGGCTGCAATTGCCAGAAGTTCTGAGCGCATTATCCGGCCATGAAATTCCCGTTCCCCGGCTCGTCTGGTATGCACTGCTCATCAGTCTCGCGGTCATTGTCATCCGCATCCTGTGGGTTTTCCCGGCGACTTATCTGCCGCGTTTGATTTTCAAAAAGCTCTGCCGGCATGATCCCTATCCCAGATGGCGCCACGTCACCATTGTCGCCTGGACCGGCATGAGGGGCGTGGTTTCACTGGCCGCTGCGCTGGCGTTGGATGACACCTTTCCGGGGCGCGATTTGATTTTGTTCCTCACCTTCATCGTGATTCTGGCGACTCTCGTCGTGCAAGGTTTGAGTCTGCCGCCACTCATCCGCTGGCTCAACATCAAGGACGACGGCTCGATGGAGAAAGAAGAACGCGAAGCCCGGCTCAAAGCCAACCAGTCCGCGCTGGCCCGGCTGAATGAAATCGCGGAGCGCGATCCCGCCAAAGCCGACGCGCTCGAACGCTTGCGTATCGAATACGAAGATCACATCCGCCAGGTGGAAGGTGCCGAGCCGGAAAGCGCCGGCACTCCGCTGCGGCTCTTCTCTTCGGAATACGAACGCCCGTCGCACGAGGCGCTACACGTGGAGCGACGCACCATCATCAAACTTCGCAATCAGGACGTGATCAACGATGAAGTTCTCCGTCGCATCCAGCAGGATATTGATCTCGCGGAAGCGCGATTACGGCATCACCAGTAACGGTTCACCGCACGATGATTTCCGGCGGGCGGCTTCACACTCGATTTACAGTTGCTGCCGGTCATTGCCATCGGAGTGATCCTCGGCTACTCATTTCGTCAGGGTGAGCAGAATGTCGGCATACCAGGCGCAGTTCAGCCCCAGCGATTCGTCAAGCTCAAGGTCGCGCCCGCCCATGTCCATGCGCGCGGAATGCACCCCGAGCAGTTTCCAGGGGAGTTGCGCATCGGTCTGCGGGCTGTGCATCACCACCGGCGCGCCACTGGTGCCGCGGTGCGTTCGCGCATCGGTGAGAAAATAGCCCAAGCCTTGAAAGCGCAGGCCAAAGGAGGAAGCGATGGCAGCCTGCCGCACCACGGGCAGGTGATGCAGCGCGTCGTGGAAACCGAGCGGGAAGCCGACGATCAGCAGCGAGGTGCCGACTTCCACCTCCTGAAGTGAGCCTTGCAGATGCGCCGGCGTAAAGCATCGCAACGCCACCGACTCCGGCAACGCGGCGCGATCGAGTTCGATCACCGCCACGTCAATTTCTCCACCGGCATCCTTGCCGTGTCGCCAGACACTCTTACCATCGCGATACAGCAGCACCGAGAAACCAATCGAGCGGGTGAGATTCTCCGCGTCGGTGTGAAGCTCGATCTCGAGGCGGTTGGGAAAGTGTTTGCTCGGCTCGTCCATCACCACGTGGCGGCTCGTCACGAGGAACAACCTGCCGTCGCGCTCGAAGAAGAAACCGCTCGCGCCAGTGAGCGGACGGTCACCGTCAAAGGTGGAAACCCGGGCGGTGGTCAACAACAGCGATTCAATCATGGGTGGCTTGGCTCATGCAGTGGGGACATTGCTTTTACATGCGGCGCGGTTCAAGGAGAATTGCTTTTTTGCGCCGGGTGGATCGCGACCCCTTGGTGAAGATCAAAGCGTTGAGCACTTGCCGAACTACGGCCTACTACGGATTGACCGTGGTTGTATGCTTTTCTGCGCAGAGTACCAGAACCATGCGGGGAGTGAGAGCGTCGTTAAAAGCATGAATTGATAGTCAGAATTGATTTCCAGTCAGGCCGTTGATGCGGGTTGAAGCCTGCGCTCCTGCGCGTGGCGATCATCCCTTTCTACGGTTCATCGAAGTTCAAGTTCAACTGGCAAAATCTTTCCGGCCACGATTCGCGTTTTCGAGGAACGACCGCGCTCCACTGCAAAACGAAAACATGAAAGTTTCCATTGCCATCGTTCCATTCCTGGCGGCCACGCTGCTCGCACCGCAACTGCCCGCCGCCACGGTCACCACCACCGCCGATAGCGGCGCCGGTTCCTTGCGCAGCGCCATCGCCAGCGCCGTGCCGGGCGAGACGATTGATTTCGCCGTCACCGGCACCATCGCGCTGACGAGCGGCGAATTGTTGATAGACAAGAACCTGACGATCACCGGCCCGGGCGCGAACAATCTCAGCATTCAACGCAGCACGCTGGCCGGCACCCCGGACTTTCGCGTGTTCAACATTCAGTCTGGCATCGTGAACATTTCCGGACTAACCGCGAGCAATGGTCGCGCGCCTTTCGGGGCCGGAATCAACAACGAGGCCACCTCCACAGTCCGGGATTGTGTCGTCTCCGCCAACGCGGCAACCGATGGCGGTGGCGGCATCGCCAATCTCAGCACGCTGGTGTTGAGCAACTGCGTTCTCGCTGGCAACTCGATCGCTGGTGGAGTCGCGGACGGAACCGGCGGCGGTGTTTTCAACAACGGTACGTTGACGAGTCTTCATTGCCGGTTCAGCAGCAACTCCGTCGTTGGCGCAACCAGTGCCGCCATCAAAGGCGGAGGCATTTGCAATGGTGGCGGTGGCACTTTGACGATCAGCGATTCCGTTCTCGATCACAACGCTGCGATCGGCAGCACGGCAGCCGCCGGATCGGGCGGCGGGATATACAATCAGGGCACGGCGACGATAGACACAACCACGGTGGATTCCAATCGGGCTGAAGGCAGCTCCGGCACGAACGCGCCCCCAATCCCAGGCTTCGGTGGAGGCATTGCAAACAACTTCGGCACTGTAACGATGGTGCGAAGTACCGTGAGTCGGAACTCCGCCACGAGTGCGGTCACTGGCGGGTTCGGCGGTGGCATTGGCAACGGCTTGGGAACAGTGACGATGACTAATAGCACCGTGAGCGGCAATATCGCTGGCGGCATCTATAATAGCGCCGGCAGCCTCACCTTGGATCAAAATACCATCACCGCGAATCTGGGGCGGGGCAGTCTCGTCCTGGACGGCGGCGGACTGGCCAATGACGCCGGTGTGGTGGAAATCAGAAACACGATCCTCGCAGGCAACATGGCCACGACCGACTTAATCAACGCCGGGTCAGGCCTCATCCGCTCCGATGGCTTTAACTTGATCGGTTCCACCAACGGCTCAGTCACGCCGGGACCGAACGACCAGTTCAATCTCACCGCCGCGCAGTTAAAGATTGGATCACTGCAAGACAACGGTGGCCCGACTTTCACGCACGCGTTGCTCTGCGGCAGTCCCGCGATTGATGCCGGCGACAGTACGAACGCGCCGGCCACCGATCAACGCGGCTTCGCGCGCATCGTGGGCAGCAACATTGACATCGGCGCGTTTGAGTACAAGAACGCCGCGCCCACCATCGCTTGTTCTGCGGCGATAACGAATTGTGTTCCCAGTGGGCAAGACTCAGGAACAACACTCTCGGCAAACGTTGCGGATGCCGATGGCGATCCGTTGGTTGTTGTCTGGAGCGTCCAAGGTGCGTCGTTGCAAACCAACATCGTCGCCGCCGGTGGCCCGCCCACGACCGCGCGCGTGGATTTTACGGTCCTCTTCAGTCCGGGTACACATCAAGTCACGGCGTCAGTCGCTGATCCCAGTGAATGTGTCGCCACTTGCTCGACGATTCTTGCGTTGAACCCCGGCCCACGAGTGAGGGCTGCAAACGACGCGCCCATTTGCTCCGGCTCAACTTTACATCTGACCGCCAGCAGCCCGACTGCAGTCAGTTTCAACTGGAGCGGCCCGAATGGATTTAGTTCGACCGCGCAGAATCCGGTAATCACCAATGCAACCAAGGCGGATGTTGGAGCGTACACAGTGACAGTCACTGACACGAACGGTTGCAGCGCCAGCGATACGACCACGCCGGCCATCAACCCGTCGCCCAGAGTGACGGCAGGAAACAACGGTCCGGTCTGCGAGGGCTCGACGCTGAATCTCACAGCCGACAGCAGTCCGACGGCCGTGAGTTTCAAATGGAGTGGTCCGAACGGGTTCAGTTCATCGGTTCAGAATCCAACCGTTACCAACTTGACCGCCGTCGCCGCCGGAATTTACACGGTGATGGTGACTGACACCAACGGTTGCACCGCCAGCGATACGACCACGGCGACGATCAACCCGTCGCCCAGTGTGACGGCAGGAAACAACGGTCCGGTCTGCGAGGGCTCGACGTTGAACCTCACGGCCAACAGCAGTCCGACCGCAGTGAGTTTCAAATGGAGTGGTCCGAACGGGTTCAGTTCATCGGTTCAGAATCCAACCGTTACCAACGTGACGACCGCAGCCGCCGGGATTTACACGGTGACGGTGACCGACTCCAACGGTTGCACCGCCACGGCGACGACGGCGGTGGCGGTCATTGCCCGCGGTGATCTCTACCCGATTGCATTGCACGTGCGAAATGTGACGGGCGTTCCGGTGGGCGCGTCCATCGCTGACATTTACAACGGAGTTCAGCCCGGCAATTTTGGCTGGCTCACGTGGGCGGGCAATCCCAGCGAGCCGACCTTGGTAACCAGCCTGACGCCGCCCGGTAACAGCAGCACCTATATCAACCCCAAAGATCGTGGCGATCGCGTAGTCTCGATTGGCGATTGGGTGCAGGGCAAGCCCGGCGTCTCCAACGGCGACAAGGTGCGCAAGGCGCTCGACACGTTGAAGCAAATTGACATCGTCGTGCCCGTCTGGGATCGCGCCACGGGCTCCGGCAACCGGAGTCTCTATCACGTGGTCGCGTTCGCGCGGGTGCGGATCGTGAGCTATCAATTGCCGAAACAAAACCGCATCACCGCCCGCTTCCTCGGCTTTGTGCCGTGCGAGTGAACGGAGCGCGGATCGCTCGACCGCCTCGAAACTGCAGTTGGAGTTCCAGCCTCAGATGGTTGCACGAAGAAATTCCGGCGGGATTCTACCCGCATTTACGCCGGAAATTTTTTTGAACATTTTCCCCTGCATTTGTCAAAAAAGCCGTGAACGAACCGGCCCGTAACTGACCGGTTCGCGGTTCAAAAATGATTTACAACCCGACCGCGAGCCGCTATTTGGACAGTTCGTTTTGCCGGACAAACCAAACGTAGAGCATGATCAAAGTTGAGAATCTGAAGAAATTCTTCGGCACGAAGCGCGCCGTGGACGGAGTGTCGTTCACCGTCGAGCGCGGCGAGGTGCTGGGCTTTCTCGGGCCGAATGGCGCGGGAAAATCCACCACCATGCGCATGATTACGGGTTTCTTGCCGCCGTCAGAAGGTTGCGTGACCGTGGGCGGGTTCGACAT
>SCTL01000104.1 GCA_004297495.1 Verrucomicrobiota bacterium | reverse complement strand
TCGTGATCCTCGTCCTTTTCGGCGCCAAAAAGATTCCGGAGTTCGCCAAGGGTTTGGGCAAGGGCATCAGTGAGTTCAAGAAAGCCTCGCGCGAAGTGAGCGATGAGATCGAACGCGCCGGCGAGGAAACTCCGGCGGCCAAGAATCCGCCAACCACTGCGGCCAATCCCAGCCCCAATTCCACCACGCCCAAGGCCTGATTGATCCCACGCTGCAGGTTCCGTCATGGCCGACCTCACCGAAGAACCGCGTCCGGCTGAGGAAGATTCCGGCGGCGGCCCGGTCAAATCCTTCCTCGAACATCTCGAAGACCTCCGCTGGCTGCTGATCAAGACCGCTGCCGCGCTGTTTGTCTCGTTCGTCGTCTGCCTTTACGCCACGGACAAGATCGTCACCATTCTCAAGTGGCCGCTCAAACGGGCCGCGCTCGTTCATCAGAAGAACACCAAAAAAGTCATCGTCCGCTACGGCACCAACACGCTGACGACGATTGACACGCGGACGAACTGGCTCGGCTCGATTGAACTCGGCTCCAACTGGCTGACCGTCGTGCAGGTCGAGCCGGTGGAAATCGGCAGCAACATTTTTCTCACCGCGCAGATTGACCGGAATCCGCCGGAGGATACCGTGCTCGAATCCGCCACCGACCTGGTTTATCTCGATCCGTCCGCGCCGTTTCTTTCCTCGATGCACCTGGCCTTCTACGGCGGCTTGCTGCTGGCGTCGCCGGTGATTTCCTTCTTTCTCGCCCAGTTCATCCTGCCCGCGCTGCGAGTGAAGGAAAAAAAATACGCGCTGCGCGCCGCCGGCGTGGGCGTGGGGTTGTTTCTGTCCGGCGTGGCGTTCTGTTATTTTTTCGTGATGGCGCGCGCGTTGAAATTCGCCGAGTGGTGGGCGTTGTGGATGGGCGTGAAAGTGCCGGAGTGGCGGGCGGAAACTTACTTCAGCTTCGTGACCAAATTCATGCTCGGCATGGGACTGGGCTTTGAACTGCCGGTCGTGTTGCTCGCCTTGGTGAAGATCGGAATTCTCGACTATCGCAAGCTCGCCGCGATGCGCCGTTACATGGTCGTCATCAATCTCGTGCTCGGCGCGTTGCTGACCACGCCGGAAGTTTTCACGCAAGTCGTCATGGCCATCGTGTTGCAGGGACTTTACGAGATCAGCGTCTGGATCGCGTGGTATTGGGAGCGTCGCGACCGGAAACGCGAAGAAGCCGGAAACTGAAACTGGCCGCGTCAGTCATCAAAGAGCGGGGCTTGCGCCCCGCTCTTTGTTTTAACCATCAAGCTTTACCGCCGTAGCTCACGTAGTCGTCCACGTCCAGCAAATCGGTCCACGAGGTGATGTCCTCGCGGTTCGGCGCGGCTTTCGAGTGCAGGTCGTTGAAGTAGGCGCGCCCCTCGGTGTTGTCCGGCGCGCGGCGCTCGACCCACGCGGACCACACTTCGATTTCCGGCGCGGTGTGTTTGTGCTTCGCGTTGGCGGTGATCCATTCGAGAATTTCGCCGTCGCCCTTGCCGGCGGCGAGTTGTTGCTTCAACGCATCGGCGTCAATGCCGGCGAAGCTCAGGAAATGCTGGTCGTTCGGGCAGTTGTAATGATACTCGCCATTTTTGCCGGCCAGCGTGGCGCGGCCTTTGTCGAGCATGCGCGGCAGCAGCGCGTAGCCGCCGAGCCGCACGCGCGGACTGCGCGGGGGTTGTTTCGTCAGATCAGGAGTGTTGTTTGCCATAATCGTTTTATGTTTGGTTGTGTTCATCGCAAAACAGCCGGGCCGTTTTGTCGTGCGGCGTAACCTGTACGAGCGTCTGAAAAGCGCAAGCCCGGCAACGTGGCGTTGCCGATGCAGCCAAGGTTCAATAAATCTGGCTTTACAAGTTTGCCGTCGGGATTACTCTGCGTTTGAAATCGAACTAAACCTTATGAGACACACTTTCTCCCTCATCGCCGCGACGGCTCTGGCCGCGCTGTTCACCGCCGGCTGCGCCGGCCCGGAAAAGAAACTCGGCCGCGGCGTTACCAACGCCACCGAATTTGCCCGCCTTGGCGACATCCGCCGCGAGAAGGAACAAAATCGTCTCTTCAATTCCCAAAACGATGGCAAAGCCACGGCGTTCATCCGGGGCTTTGATAAATCGATGAAGCGCACGCTGCTCGGCGCGTATGAGATCGTCACGTTCCCGTTGCCGTCGTATGACCCGGTTTGCACCGCTTACGTCACGCCGCGCCCGGTGTATCCCGATAATTTCACGCCGAGCGCAATGTCCGGCCCGGCCAACGACACGGACACGCACATCGGCTTCAGCGGCGGTGATGCGGCGCCGTGGCTCGCGGGCTGCCGTTTCCGGGTGTTCGATTCCTACTGAACCGTCCGGAAGGTTTTCCAACGCGCCGATGCTTCATCGGCGCGTTTTTGTTTTTGGGAGAACGAACGAAGACTGATTCTACTTCGGCAACTCACGATCCACGGTTTCGCAGAGGACGTGGAACAGCAACTTGTGACCTTCCTGAATCCGGGCGGTAACGTCGCCAGTCACCAACAGATCAAGCGTCGCCACGCCTTTCGTAAATCCGCCGTCACGACCGAGGAAGCAGATGCTCTCCAGCCCAACAGCCTTCGCCGTTTCGAGCGCGCGCAGAACATTTTTTGAGTTGCCGCTCGTG
>SCTL01000103.1 GCA_004297495.1 Verrucomicrobiota bacterium | reverse complement strand
ATCTGCCGCCGCGCATTTTCAGTTTCACCCCCACGAATGCGCCCGCCGCCACGACGGTCACCATCACGGGCACAAATCTGCTCGGCGCATCGGCGGTGAGCTTCGGTGGCGTGACCGCAAGCTTCACCGCGCCGTCGAACAACGCCACGCTTTACGCGACCGTGCCCGTCGGCGTCGTCACCGGGCCGATCACCGTCACGACGCCCGGCGGCACGACCAACAGCACGGACCTTTTCTACGGCCCGCCCATCATCACCGGCTTCAATCCGACGAGCGGATTGGCCGGCACGAACGTGACGATCACCGGCACGAATTTTCTAAACGTCGCCGCCGTGCGCTTCAACGGGCTGAACGCGATTTTTTATCCGACCAACATCGGTCTGCTCGGTGCGATTGTTCCGGCGGGCGCGAGCACCGGGCCGATCAGCATCGTCACGCCCGGCGGCACGAATTTTTCCACCAGCAACTTTGTGCTGAACTACACGGCGGATTTGCGTCTCACGATCAGCGACGCGCCCGACCCCGTCACGGTCGGCGGCAACGTGACGTATCTCGTCACCGTGACGAACGCCGGCCCGTTCGCCGCGCCGAACCTCCGGCTCACCAACACGCTGCCCGCCGGCGCGAGTCTCACCGGCGTGGGCACCACGCTACTGGGATCGCTCAGCACCAGTCCCTCCATGGTGATCGTCTCGGTCGGCAGCCTCGCGGTCGGCGGGAGCGGCACGTTGACGGTCACGGTCGCCGCGCCCGGCTACGTCACGACGCTCACCGATCAAGCCAGCGTGCGCTGCGATTATTCCGACCCCGCGCCCGCCGACAACGACGTGACTGCTACGACGATTGTTGAACCCGTCGCGCGCCTGACCATCTCGAACGCGCCGCCGAATCTCGTGCGCGTTTCCTGGCCGGCGGGCCTGACCAACTTCGGCCTCGAATACCGCGCCAGCCTTCCCGCCACGAATTCCTGGTCTAATTATCTGACGACGCCCACGACCATCGGCGACGAAAGCGTGATCACTGAGCCGCACGCCAACGCGGCCCGCTACTATCGCCTCCGGCGGTTGCCGTGATTTCGAAGCAGCCGACGTGAGGAGGCCCATCCTGAAAAGCTGAAATGCTGAAAACTGAAATCAGCCGGAGCTTTTCACGTAGGCTGCGAGGGCGTGCGGATGATTGAAAACTCCCGCGCACTCGCCCAGACTGTCGCCATGAAGCAGTTCAAACTGTGGTTCACGTTGGTTCTGGCCGCCGGTGTGTTGGCGGGCTGCGGCAGTTCCACGAATTCCGCCGGATCCGGTGGCGCGACCAATTCCAACGCGGTCACCACCACTGCGCCAGCCACGATTACCAACGCCGACGGGACGGTGATTGATGCGACTAACCGCCACTTGCTCCATGCGCAGCCGAAGTTGCCCACGCTCAAAGTCTGGCTCGGCGATCAGGAATTGATCACTGAACTCGCCACGCAATCGGTTCAAATCGCCACCGGCATGATGTTTCGCACGAACCTGCTGGAGAACGAAGCGATGCTCTTCGTTTTCCCGGACGCCGCGCCGCGGAATTTTTACATGCGCAACTGCGTCGTTCCGCTCACCGCCGCCTACATCAGCCCGGATGGCGTGATTCAGGAATTCGCCAGACTCGTCCCCGGCGATGAGATCGGCGTTCAATCGCGCGCCATGAACATCCAATTCGTGCTCGAACTCCCACAAGGCTGGCACGAGCGCCACAACATCCAGCCCGGCGCAGTGGTGCGCACCGAACG
>SCTL01000102.1 GCA_004297495.1 Verrucomicrobiota bacterium | reverse complement strand
ACTCGAACCTTGCTCATCGTTTGCTCCTCTCTCGTTTGGTTTTGGTTTCCGGTTTGCCCGCGTGCGCCCGTTTCAATGCCGCGATGTCGAGCTTCGTCATCTTGAGCAGCGCTTCCATGACGCGCTGCGATTTCGCACCGTCCTTGCTGCCCATCAACTCGCCTAGAATCTCCGGCACGACCTGCCACGATACACCGAATTTGTCTTTGAGCCAGCCGCACTGAACCTCCTGGCCACCGGCGGAAAGTTTTCTCCAAAAATAATCAATTTCCTTCTGCGTCCGGCAACTGACGACGAACGAGATCGCCTCGGTGAATTGGAAGTGCGGCTCGCCGTTGAGCGCGATGAATTTTTGCCCCGCGATTTCAAACGCGACGGTCATCACGGCATTTTTTGCCTGCCCAGCCGCCCGCGCGCCCGCGTCGCTGTAACGCGCGACCTGGAGGATTTTGGATTTTTTGAAAATCGAAGTGTAAAACTTCGCGGCCTCTTCCGCGCGGCCATCAAACCAGAGGAATGGCGTGATCTTTTGCATCGTGATCGCGTTGTTGCTGGAACAGGACGCCGGGTCGCGGCGTCCCGGCCAACTCACTTCACCGGATTGATGCCGACCATCCAGCCGATGCCGAATTTATCCTCGAGCATCCCGAAGCACGGCGACCAAAACGTTTTCGTCAAAGGCATCTTCACCTGCCCGCCTTCGCTGAGCGCCGCGAAAACCTTTTTTGCCTCCGCCTCGGTGTTCACCGAGATGGACAGCGAGAAGCCTTCGAACTTCGCACCCTCGCCGCAGCCATCCGACGCCATGACGATCGTCTGGCCGATTTTCAGGCTGGCGTGCATGATTTTGTCGCCCCAATTCGGCGGCGTCATGCCGGGCGGCGGCGGTTCGGGGCTTTCTTTGTAGCGCATCATCATCTGCAGTTCAGCGCCGAGCGATTGCTGATAAAACTTCAAGGCTTCCTCGCAGCGGCCATTGAAGAACAGATACGGTTCGATGACGGATTTGTTGCTCATGAGCTTTGGGATGGTTCGCGTTTAATTCTCCCGTCGGATTACGATTTCACGCGCTTCAACGTCGTCGGATGCTCGGCTTCTTCCTTGCCGTTGATCATCGCCTTGCAACTCGTCGTGATCGTGTCCGCGTCGTCGAACCGGATGCTGATGGCGTGCATGTGCGACTCCTTCGACGGAATGATGCCGCAAGTGGAGTCGAAGTCGAAGTTGATGGTCTTCGCGTCCGACGACTTGAGCGTCATGGCCGGGCGATTGCCGAACACGCAATAATGCGTCATGGCCAGCTTGCCGTCCTTGTCGTAATACATCGTGACCATCTCGTTGGGCGTGCCGATGAAACAGCGCTCCTCGAGCACGCTGCCGCCAGCCAGCAGGCGATACTGGACGGTCATGTCAATCGGGCCTTGACCCATGTCGGCTTTGCCGGTCCACGATCCGACGAGGGATTTCATCCGCTCGAATTCGGCCGAACCCGGCTTGGGTTTCTCGGTTTTCGCCGGCTCGGCGGCGGTCAAGCCGAGCGAAGCCGCCAGCAGTGCCAAGGTGCAGAGAGAGGTGATTTTAGTTTTCATATTTTTTGGTTTGGTTGTTTGGTTTTAGTTTTCGATCTCAAATTTACGACGAACAAGACTGCGTGCTTGGGACACGGATTTTAATTTTTTTGAACTCAACTCGCTTCAAGCTTCCACAACGGCTTTGAACCCGCCGTAGAGCATTCGTTTGTCATCGAACGGCATGTTCTTCGGGTCACACAGCGCCGCGATGCGCGGGTCTTTCATGATCCTGGCGTTCACCTGGTCGCGGTGCGCGCGCGACCGGTAAACGATGTAGCTAAACACCACCGTCTCGCCGGGCTTGGATTTGATTCCACGCGGAAACGGCAGGCCGATTTTCACATTCAAATCCTCGCCCGCACATTCCTTGTATTCGAGCGCGCCATGCTCGCGGAAAATCTTGCTCGCCTTTTTCGCGAGCCGAAAGTAGGCGGCGAGATTTTTCTTCGGCACGGGCAACACGAATCCGTCAACGTAGCGAGACATCGTCGGTTGAGAGTTAAAGGTTGAGAGTTGCCGGATCAGGCGTGCGCCAGTTGCGTTTCAGCGCGGGCTTCCGTTGCCATCGGACATTCGCCGGCGATCGGCCGCACTTCCACACGAACGCCGTGCGGTAAACCGGGACATTGCTGCGCGATGGCGACGGCTTCATCCATCGAAGCGACCGTCAGCAGAAAATAGCCGCCGATGGTTTCCTTCGATTCCGCGAACGGCCCGTCCGAGACGACGCGGTTCTTGCCGGAAACAATTTTGCCCTCGCGCTCCAGCGGATTGCCACCGGCGCATTTGCCTTCCTCCTTCAGGCGATTGAACCACGCCATCCAGTTGTCGGCGATCTGTTGCATTTGTTCCGGTGAAAGGCCCTTGTACCAATCATTGCTGCGAAAGATCAGTAGGTATCCGTTTTTAGATTCTGTGCTCATGTTTTTGTTTGTTTCGGTGTTTTGGTTTGTCTTTTCAATAATACGACGAATGAGTTTTGGCAATCAGGACAATTATTTTGCTTTCGGATTTACTTCCCAGATCGCGAACGTGTTTTTCTCCGTGTCCTGACAAATGGCGAAATAGCCCATGCCCGGCACAGCGGTCTTGGGCCGACAAACGTCGCCGCCCAGTTTCTTGACCTTGGCCATGTGCGCCGTCACTGACTTCACCATGACGTAGTTGGTAATGGTGTGTCCCGGGTGCATCCGCTTCATCAACCCGCCGTCGGGCGAAGCGTCCGCGCCGCCGGTGTCAATGTGCTGATAATCCGGCATGTTGGGAAACGGGTTGATCTTCCAGCCAAACAATTTGCCGTAAAATTCTTTGGCGCGTTCGGGTTTGTCCGCCGGGATTTCAAACCAGCAGATGTTTGCGGGCATGGGTTTCGTTGCTTTGCTCATATATTTTTTGTTGTGCTGTTTCGCTCTGTCACTGGTAAGACGAATGAGCCGCCGTGTCTAGGACAGCCGGGACAAATTTTTTTGGTGGAAATCTTACCGCGAGTCAGCCGCGCGAAGTCTCTTCGCAGACTTGGAGTTTCCGCGATAGAAATGCCGCCTCCACTTTCAGTTGAGTCAGCTCCAGCGCTTTTCGGAAATGATTTGCCGCCGCCGCCGGGTGATTCAACAGATCGGAA
>SCTL01000101.1 GCA_004297495.1 Verrucomicrobiota bacterium | reverse complement strand
GAAATCGTGGGGCGTGAAAAAGGATTTCGTTTCGCTTCGCGCGGCGAGTTCGCTCCAGAATTTTTCGCCGAGTTGCTGTGCGTTCGGCAGGATCACGCCCAAAACTTTCCCGCCGCAAATTAAACCATCGTCCCAGCCGAAATCGTGATCGAGCACGAGTTCAAACGTTTGCGGTTTGCCATCGCGCAACGATTGGAGCGCGAGCCGCTGCGCCTCCGCTTCGAGGCAGCCGCCGCCGAGCGTGCCTTTGATTTTGCGGTCGGGATAAAACAGCGCCTTCGCGCCGAGTTTCTGCGGACTCGAGCCTTTCACGCCGGTGATGATGCCGAGCGCGACGTTCTCGCCACGGTGCGCGGCGTCGGCGAGCGCCTGGAAAATCGAATCGGTCACGGCGGGAACGTAACTCAAGGAAGCTCCAAGCTCCAAGCTCCAACATCCAGAGAAGCGCCAAACACCAAGCTCCAGAAAGCTGGCGCGCGATGTTTGGTGCTTGAGGCTTGAAGTTTCTCTGGAGCTTGGATGTTGGAGCTTGGAATTTGGAGCTTTCTCCCTACTCTCGCCGCCATGCTCGAAAGAATCTTTCGGCTTTCAGAAAACCAGACCACCGTTCGCACGGAAATTCTCGCCGGCCTCACCACGTTTCTCACGATGGCCTACATCATCGTCGTGCAACCGGCGGTGCTTTCCGGCGCGATGTTCGGCATGAAAACCGGCATGGACTTCGGCGCGGTGACGACGGCCACGTGCCTCTCCGCCGCGCTGGCCACGGGTTTGATGGCGTGGCTCGCGCGCTATCCCATCGCGCAAGCGCCGGGCATGGGAGAGAATTTCTTCTTCGTGTTCACGGTGATTCCCGCAGCCACGGCGGCAGGCTTCACAAACGGCTGGCAAGTTGCGCTGGGCTGCGTGTTCCTCTCGGGCGTGCTGTTTCTCCTGCTGTCACTCGTCGGTTTGCGCGAGCTGATTTTCAACGCAGTTTCGCCGAGCATGAAGAATGGCATCGCGGCCGGCATCGGTTTGTTCATCGCGTTCATCGGCCTGCAAAACGCGGGTGTCATCATCAAAGACCCCGGTTCGGCGGTGAAATTGAACGCCCACTTCGCGTCGCCCGACTTGATTGTGTTCTTCATCGGCCTGCTGACCATCGCGGTTTTGCACGCGCGAAAAATTCGCGGCTCGATTCTCTGGGGTATCGTCGCGGCGACTGCGCTCGCCATCGGACTCAAACAAATTTTGCCCGCCGACTCGCCGCTCGTCGCGAGTGCAATGCTCACCAAGCAGTTTCAATTTGCGACCAGCGTCGTCTCCTCGCCGCCCTCGCTCGAGCCGACGTATCTGCAAATGGACATCGTTCACGCGCTGTCGCCGAAGATGCTGCCGTTCGTGTTCGTGTTTCTGTTCATGCTCACGTTCGACGCCATCGGCACGCTCATCGGCGTGTGCGAACAGGCCGGCTTCATGCGCGACAATAAACTGCCGCGCGCCAAGCAAGCGATGGTTTCCGACGCCGTCGGCACCGTCGCCGGCGCGGCGCTGGGCACGAGCACGGTGACAAGTTTCATCGAAAGCGCGGCGGGCGTGGAGCAGGGTGGCCGCACCGGTTTGACCGGAGTCGTGGTGGCCATTCTGTTTTTGCTCGCGATGTTTTTCAGTCCGCTCATCGCGATGGTCGGGAGTTATCCGCCGATCACCGCGCCCGCGCTGGTCATCGTCGGCGCGATGATGCTGCAAAACGTCACCAAGATTAACTGGAGTGACTACACGGAAATGATTCCCGCGTTTCTCACGCTCATCGGCATTCCGCTTTCCTACTCCATCGCGGACGGCCTTGCGCTCGGCTTCATCAGCTATCCGCTCATAAAGTTTTTCAGTGGACGCGGACGCGAGGCGGGTTGGCTGACTTACGTGCTCGCGGTCGTGCTGGTGCTCTATTTTGTTTTTGTCCGCAGCCGGATGGGTTAGCTTCGCGGCAACCGGTTATGCGCAACGTCCAACAAAAACTTTCCGTCGCCCGCGGCGAGCAACCCGCCGAACTGCTTTTCAAGAACGCGAAGCTCGTCAACGTCCTTAGCGGCGAAATCCATCCGGCGAATGTGGCGGTGGACGACGGGCGCGTCATCGGCTTCGGTGATTACAAGGCGAAGCGGATAATTGATCTCAAGGGTGCGTATCTCGCGCCGAGCTTGATTGACGGGCATTTTCACATCGAAAGCTCGATGCTCACCGCGCCGGAGTTCGCCCGCGCGGTCGTGCCGCACGGCACGGGCACGCTGGTGATTGACCCGCACGAATACGCCAACGTCCTCGGCCTCGACGGCATCCGTTACGTGCTCGAATCCACGCGCGGGCTGCCGCTGGATTTTTTCATCATGCTGCCGAGTTGCGTGCCGGCGACGCACCTGGAAACCGCCGGCGCGCGGCTGACGGCGGATGATTTGAAACTGATGATTCACGATGACCGGGTGGCCGGCGTCGCGGAACTGATGAATTTTCCCGGCGTTTTTCTCGGCGCGAAAAGCGAACTCGCCAAGATCGAGGTCGGGCGAGGCAAGGCTATTGACGGCCACGCGCCCGGCTTGCGCGGGAAAAATCTGAACGCCTACGTGCTGGCTGGCGTGCGTTCCGATCACGAATCAGTGGAAGTCGAGGAAGCGCGAGAGAAACTCCGGCTCGGAATGCACATCTTGCTCCGCGAAGGCAGCACGGAGCGGAATCTCGAGCACCTGCTGCCGCTCATCAACGACCACAACTCGCAGAATTGTTCCTTCGCCACCGACGACAAGCTGGCCGGCGATCTCGTGAACGAAGGCCACATTGATCACGCCGTGCGCAAGGCCATCAAGGGCGGTGTGCCGCCCATTGCCGCGCTGCAAATCGCGACCATCAACACCGCGCGGCATTATCGGCTGCAAAATCTCGGCGCGATTGCGCCGCGTTACTGGGCGGACTTCGTTGTGTTCGATGACTTGAGGAATTTTCGCGTGCGCCAGACTTGGAAGAAAGGCGTGCTCGTCGCGGAGAACGGAAAGTATTTCGGCAAGAATCCCGCGCGCGTGCCGCTGCCGCGCAGCACGATGAACCTGCGTTTCTCGGCAAAGGAGTTCACGGTGAAAGCAAGCGGCGCAAAGAAAATCCGCGTCATTGAAATCGTCCCGAACCAGATCGTGACGCGGGAAGTGATTGCGAAACCGCTAATCGAAGAGGGCGAACTGATGTCGGACACTGCGCGTGACATTCTCAAAATGGTCGTGGTGGAACGTCATCGTGCGACGGGCAACGTGGGTGTGGGCTTCGTGCGCGGCTTCAAGCTCAAACGCGGCGCGATTGGTTCGACCGTCGCGCACGACGCGCACAACGTCATCGTCGCCGGCACGAATGACGCGGACATTTTGTTCGCGATCCAGGAACTGGAGCGGATGCAAGGCGGCCAGATCGCCGTGGCGAACGGCAAAGTGAAAGCGGCGTTGCCATTGCCCATCGCCGGCCTCGTCACCGACGAACCGCTGCCCAAGGCGATGAAACTCATCGAAGGGCTGAACGCCGCCGCGCGCTCGTTCGGTTGCGATCTTGAAGCGCCGTTCATGGCGCTGTCGTTCCTCGCGCTCTCGCCGATCCCGGCGTTGAAGCTGACCGATCAAGGCTTGATTGACGCGGTGCATCTGAAGCGCACGAGCCTCTTTGTCTGACGCGCGAAATTTTTCTCGCGTTTTCTGGTTCGTCGGTTATGCCTTTAGCCAACAAACTCAACCCTCATCACAAAATGAAAAAGTCCATTCTGCTTTTTGCCACGCTGATCTCCTGCTCAACGCTCGTGCTGAACGCGCAACCCGGCGGGCGCGGCGGCGGCATGGGCGGCCCGCCGTCCGGACCGCAACTCGGCGGTCACTTGAAAAAGATTTTTGGCGAGAACTCCAAGTTCTCCGCCGATGTCGAGTATCAGACCAAGGACGCCGCATCCGGGGACACGACCATGCCGGGCAAGCTGGCGTTTCTGGACGGCAAATCTCGTTTCGAAGTGGACATGGGCCAGATGAAGAATGACAAGATGCCGCCCGGCGCCGCGGAACAGATGAAAGCGATGGGCATGGACCGCATGGTGATCATCTCAGTGCCCGAGAAAAAGATTTCCTATCTGATTTATCCCGGCATGAATGCTTACGTCGAACAAACCGTTCCCGCTGGAGCCGAAACTGTGAGCGAGGCGGACTCAAAATTGGAAGTCACCGAGCTCGGCAAGGAAAAGGCGCAGGGACACGATTGCGTCAAAAACAAAGTCGTGGTGACCGATGCCGACGGAAAGAAGCATGAATCCACCGTTTGGAACGCACCGGGCCTGAAAAAGTTTCCGGTGAAAATCCACTCCAAGGAAGACGGCAAGGAAGTGGTGATGGCGTTCAAGGATGTGAAGCTGGAGAAACCCGAGGCCAGTCAGTTTGAGCCGCCCGCCGGCTACACGAAATACGCGAACGTGATGGCACTGATGCAGACGGAAATGATGAAGCGGATGGGCGGCGGCGGCATCGGCGCTCCGCCGGGAAACTGAAAGACCGCTGAGATCGGATGCACGATCGGAGCGCGGACGCCTCGTCCGCGCGAATCTCAATCCCGACTCGCGGACGAGGCGTCCGCGCTCCGACTAC
>SCTL01000100.1 GCA_004297495.1 Verrucomicrobiota bacterium | reverse complement strand
GCGGAAAAGAAAACCCAAAATCGCGACGAGAGCCGCCAGCGCCAGCGCCGCCAGCCATCGTCCCCGGGATGCACTTGAAAATCCCATGCGCGTGATCGGAGTGTGCGAAAATAATCCCGTTCTGGCGAGAACTCACTGCGAGGCGGAGCTATTGGGAGCGCGAACCGCGTGGAACCTGCGGCGGGTTCAGTTAGAGCAGTTTCAAAAATACTGTGCCCGCAATTTTTCTGAAGGAGCGCGGGCTTTAGCCCGCTTCAACGTGATTGGCAAAGCGGCGGTGGAGCGGCGTAAACGCCGCGCTCCGGCCACGACTTTTGTTAATCTGCTCTAGTCCGGCTCCGGCTTGGGCAAGCCCGCCGCGTTCGTGGCCGTCACGATTTGATAGCGCTTGATGAACCACTCCTCGGTCGTCTTGGGTTTTTCCGGCGCCGGTGACGGAAATTGAAAGCGCGAAACCACGGCGACCTCAAGGATCTGATGCTGGAAAAGTTTTGAGAGATTATCAACCGCGCGGGCTTCGACCACGAGCTTGGGCTTGGTTTCGAGTTCCGCGAGGTCTTCCTTGGTCATGTGCGGCGCGCCGATGAACGAGACAAAAATGTCGGCCGTTTTGTTCTTGTTCACGGTGCGGACGTAGCGGCGACCCGACAACCCGGAGCCGACGCCGTACTTGGGTTGATCCTTGGTGTCCATCTCGTATTCGCGCACTTCATAATCGCCGAGCTTTTTCAACTGCGCCTTGAACGCGGCGATCTGGGTCTTCAATTCCGGCCACTCTTTCGTCTCGATGCTCAGCGTCACGACCCGGGCTTTTTTTCCCGCGAGCGCGGCGGTCTGCTCGGCCAGCACCTCGCCGATGTGCGTGTGCAGCGCCACGTTCTGTTTCCGATCCGAAGTCTGCGCCCGGTAAATCCACAACGCCGACGCCGCAATGACCGCGACGGCGGCGACGGCGGTGAGTCCGCGTTTGAAATTTTCTGTCATCGCGTTCGTTTTAATCGAGTGATCGGCGCGTGGCAAGGATGAGCCGGCGGCTCATTCGGTTTCTTCCGCCGGAAAGCGCCATTGGATGTCCTCGCCCTGAGTTTTGTCCCGCACGCTCGGGATGCGGAAGCTGTCGTAAGTCTTCACGCTGTTGTCGAAGAACAGCAGGTTGGTGCGGTTCTTCTTGCTGTGCCGCGCATTCACGCGTTCATCCTTGCCATTGTGAATCCACCAACCGTCGAACACAGTCGGCATGCGGCTGTAACGACCCGCCGAACTCAGTTTGTTCAATTTCGTCGCATGTGACTTGTCCATGGGGATGCGGACGAACGGCCATTTCTGCGGGTTGCCGGTCGAACCGTTGATGCCGTACCAGCAATCAATGTGAAAAGTTTTTGATCCGCCCTCGGAAGGATACGGCCAGGCCATCGCGCCCTCGGGATCATCGCGGCTCACCGGGCCGAAGCGATAAACTTTCGGCAGCGCGGACGGACAGCGGAAAACCATCGAGCCGCTGGCGACTGTGTAAAACGTGCCGGACTTTTCCGCCGGGAGATATTTGCCGTTGTAAAGCAAGGTTGGCCAGCCCTCCTGAAACCGCGCGCCGTTGCGCACGTCGTACTCGGCGGGGACGAGGTAATCGCTGTTGTCATCCGAATACATCACGAGCGCGGTGCCGATCTGTTTGAGATTATTGATGCAGGAAATCGTCCGCGCCTTTTCCTTCGCCATCGAGAGCGCGGGCAGCAGCATCGCCGCGAGAATGGCGATGATGGCGATGACGACGAGCAACTCAATGAGTGTGAAGCCCGGTTGACGACCGGCGGGTTCGGATTGATAATCTCGCGATTTCATGGCAGACACTTCATCGCAGCCTGCGTGCCAGATCCGGCGCGCAAAGTGCCGAGATTGGATTTGACGCAAACGCGCCGCTTTTGCTTTGGAAACTTGAGCTGGTGCTCCGAATTCGGAGCGCCAAGTTTCCAACCGCGGAACGACTATGCTGCGCGGCGGTCAGAATTCCAACGAAATTGCACTTTTCGATCCGGTGTTGGAGAATGGCAGGTGCGTTGCTTTGAAGTTTGCGCGGATGAATGATGATCACCCGCGACATCACAAGAATGATTTGACCGAGATGATTTGAAGCCTGCCATGATTACCGAACGTCGTTCCGCATTCCGTCGCCAGTTTGCCGCGCTGACCTGTTTCGCGTTGTGCCTTTTTTCCAGCCTGACGGCAACCGCCGTTACCACCAACCGCTGGACCAACTCCATCAGCGCGCTCTGGCGCACGACGACGAACTGGTCCTCCGCTGCGTTGCCCAGCACGAGCTTCGATTTGATTTTGATTACGAATACCGGCACGAAGACCGTCACACTGGACGCCGTCACCGCCGCCGCCAATCGTGCCGTGCGTGGATTTCAAGTCTTCGCACCCGTTGGCTTCACCAACACTCTGCTCGTCTCGGACATTTCCGGCACAGCCTTCTCGGCGTCGCGCGCGTCGCTCGTCGGCAACGGTGGCTTCCTGGTGTTGAGCAATTCAACGATGACCATGGGCAGCTCGCTTGATTTCACCGGCGGCCTCCTGGTTGTCACCAACTCCACGCTCACGACCGGCAACACTTTGGATTTCTCCGGCGGTTCGCTGAACCTGGACAGCGGCACGATTGATACGACCTCGGGTTTCGTGGATGTGCGGATTGGCAGGTTGAACGGAGCCATCGCGCGGGTCACGCAAAGCGGCGGCAATCTCAACTGCTATGGCTTGCGGGTCGGCGACGGCTCGGGTTCGCAGGGCTACTTCACGCAGAATGGCGGTGTGATGAATTCCCTCGGCGTGGTCACCATCGGCGAGTTGCTGAATTGCACCGGCGCAGTCTTCATCGCGTCCGGCCAATTCATCGCCACCAATGACATCACCAAAGTCGGCAACCTCAGTCAGGGCACGCTCATCCAGACGGGCGGCACGTCCAGCTTTGCTTTTCTCTCCATCGCGGACAACCTCGGCGGCACGATGAATTTTTCCGGTGGGCAATTGTTCGTGAACCCGCGCACGACGAACGACTGGTTCCGCATCGGCAACATGGATACTGGCAACTTCAACATGAGTGGCGGACTGGCGGTCGTTCATTCCGAGTTTCACGTCGGCGACAGCCCGGGCGTCACCGGCAATGCCAATCTCACCGGCGGGCAGTTCTTCGCCACGAACGATCTTTGCGCCATCGGCCGCTACGGCTCCGGGTTCATGACCGTGTCCGACGCGACGGCCGTTCTCACCAATACTTCAGTCGGTCGCCACACCGGCGCGGACGGCACGCTCAATCTCCAATCCAACGCCACGGTCGTCTGTCTCGACACGCTGTCCATCGCCCGGTTTGCGGGCAGCTCGGGTCAAGTGCTCGTGAACGGCGGACTGCTCTCGTTGACCAACGACGACATCTGGGTCGGACGCGAAGGCACCGGTCAACTCGGAATCTCCGCCGGCAACGTCCGCGCGCGCGGGCTGCTGGTCGGCGTTTCCGAGGACGGCATCGCCGCGCCCGATGGCAGCGTGAATATCTTTGGCGGGCTTACGTTGCTTTCCTCCAACTGTGTCGTCGGCACCGCGGGCGTCTCCACCGGACACGTGTTCGTCGTGGCCGGAAATCTGATCCTTACCAACGCCGCGCACTCGGCCCTGCTGCGACTTGACGCCGGCGATTTCACCATGTTCCAAGGCAACCTCACGCTCGACAACTTCATCAGCACCAACCCGAACACGCCCATCACTTTCACCCGCGGCACCATCAGCGCCGGCAGCATGACCATTTCCAACGGCGCACCCTTTGTGATCGGCGATGGCGTCAATCCCGCCACGCTGCAACTGCAAGGCGGCATGTACTCCTTTGCCGATGGACTCGTCATCTCCTCCGGCGCCACCGTCACGGGTTGCGGCACGATCATCGGCGGCATCGTCAACAACGGTACCCTGAGCACCAATTGCGGCGTTCCCGCCGTCGCCATCACCCAACTCACCAAATCCGGCAGTACCGCCACGATTTCCTTCACCACGCTCAACAGTTCCAATCACGTGCTGGAATTCAAGAACGCGCTCGCCGACCCCGCGTGGTTGGAGATTCTGCCCGGCGTGGTTGGCAACGGCAGCGTGACCAACCAGCAAGACACG
Organism: Verrucomicrobiota bacterium; assembly: GCA_004297495.1. Classification (GTDB taxonomy): domain Bacteria; phylum Verrucomicrobiota; class Verrucomicrobiia; order Limisphaerales; family JADLHS01; genus SCTL01. Next base: position 6,454 of record SCTL01000100.1, on the reverse strand, counting down.
ACGGCCACGAACGGCACGCGCTTCTACCGGATTCACGTGCAGTAAACGGCGGGTGGAAAGTTTCAGCGCAAGCGCGCCTCGCACAACTCCAGCAATCGCTCCGTGAGATGCGTCCGCTCGGAAAATCTCGTGCTCAGGAAAATATGCCGGGCCAGCGTCAACGTCGTGTAAGCGCGGACTGAAACCCGCACCGCTTCGCCACTCAGTTCCACGAAGCGATCTTCAAACGCCTGCTCCGTGTTCCTGAGCGCGTGCGCATCACCGCGCTCCCGCAGCGCCTGCTCGATGACGTGGCCGATGAAATTCCCGGCGTCCAATCCCGGATCGCCCAGACAATACAAATCGAAATCGAGCAGCCAGAGCCGCACGCCATTTACGATCACCTGCGCCGGATAAAAATCGCGGTGAATTCCGCGCAATTCCGGCGCCGGCACGTGCGCGCCGAGCTTCTCACCGGCCACCATCAGTTTCGCCAGCCGGCCAGTCCACTCTGGTCTAAGCGCGGCCACCTTGTCGAAACACTCCCGCAGGATGCGCAACTCATCTTCCATCGTGTGCTGTCGCTCCGTTGGCACGCCACAGAGATGAACCTTGTGAATCGCCTCCGCCACGCGCCGTGCCACCGCCAGACTCTCGGCCGGGCCCGGCTTTGCAAAAACTTCCTCCGCCGTGACGCCCGCGACCTTGCGCTGGAACCACATTCGGAAATCCGCGATCACTCCGACCGGCTCGGGCACGGAGATTCCGTCCGCGCTGTCCGCTTGAAACCCCGCGTTCCAAAATTGCTCAAGCTGTCGGAAGCCCTCGTTGCCCGAGCGCCGCGCTCTCAACTTGCCAATCAGCGTCACGTTCTCCTCCGGCGCGCCCGGTCGGCGCACCGACACGTCATACTCCGCCACCGCGCGCCGCCCGGGCTTGTGCCGCGTCACGCGAATCGTTTTCAGTTTCAACTTCCCGTCGCCCGAAAGTCGCGGCAACCGGCGTTTGAACTCATGCCGTGCCGTTTCAAAATCCAGCGCCGCCGCCAGTGTGGGCAAGTCCTGGTCGGCTCGCGCACCCAACGGATCGCTCATGCGAGCATCCGGTTGTTTCTCCCTCTCCCCATCCGATGGGGAGAGGGCCGGGGTGAGGGGCTTCTTCCGGTTCGCGTTCACTACTTCACTCCACAAACTCATCAACGCATCCACCTGTTGAACCACGGAAAACTTTTTGACCGCCCGCTCCCTTGCGGCCGCGCCCATCCGGACCCGCAACCCGGTATCGCCAAGAATTTTTTCCAAGGCATCCGCAAATTTCCCCGCCGCGCCCGCCGGCGTCAGCAAACCCGTCACCCCATCCACCACGAGTTCAGGAATTCCGCCCACGCGCGTCGCCACCACCGGCACGCCGCACGCCGCGGCCTCCATCAGGCAGACCGGCATTCCCTCGTTCTCGCTCGTGAGCACGCCGATGCTGGCCCGCTGCCACCAGCGCAACACTTCATCCTGATCCACCGCCCCGGGCATCTCGACAAAATCCTCCAGCTTCAACGCCGACCGTCTGGCCTTCAGCTCCGCGTTGAGCGGGCCATCACCGATCATTGCGCAGCGAAACTTCCCGCCCCGATCCCGCAACCGCGCGCACGCATCCAGCAACAGCCCGAGATTTTTCACCGCGACCTGTCGCGCCACGCAGACGATGAGTGGCGCGTCATTGTGGGGCGAACCACCCTTCAATGGACAAAACTTCTCCGTATCCACACCGCAAGCAATCACCCTGATGTGCTCGCGCGGGACGCCGAAAGTTTTCCCGATGTAATCGCGATTCGTCTCCGATACCGTCACCACCGCGCTCGCGGCCATGGTGCGTTCGCGAAAATCCGCCGGCGGTTTGCGATGAATGTCATAGCCGTGCGCGGTGAACGTGAAGGGAATTCCGGTCAACGCCGAAAGCTCGCGGGCTTTCTCCGTTGCTTCCTTCGCAAAGTGCGCATGAATCAGGTCAGGCTCAAACTCCCTGATCACTTCGGCGAACTTGCGTGCGTCATACTCGACGAACTTGTCCAGCCCGGCGCGGCGGATGATCTCGTGCTGCGGCTCATCGCGCGGCGGCAGCAGCGAAAGGATGCGTAGCTGCACGCCACGTTTGCCAAGCTCCGCCAACTCGCCCGCAATGAACGTCTCCGAGATTTTCGGAAAAATGTTCAAGACGTAGGCGATGCGCTTCGGGGTCATGGCTGTGGCCTCCGCCATGCGCCAAGCCTCGCTCGCCTTTGGTCGGAGGAGGAAACCGCCGACAGGTCCCGGAGTGCGCCAGTCCTCTGGCGCTCTGGGAACCGCGGGTGGCCGAAAGCGCCAGAGGACTGGCGCACTCCGGGACGCTGACGCGCGGCAGTCACGGCCTCAACCCCTTTGCAATCTTCGCCACCTTCGCGGCGTTGATGTCCCACGTGAATTTTCGTGCTACCTCGCGCGCGGCGGCGGCGCCGAGCCGCGCGCGCAGGGCTTCATTCGCCAGCAGCGTCTCGCAGCGGGAGACAAGCGCGGAAAAATTCCCCGCCGGATAAAGCAATCCCGTCTGGGCGTGGCGCACCACTTCGGAAATCTGGCCGACGTCGGAAGCGACCACCGCCACGCCGCAGGCCATGTATTCGAAAAGTTTGAGCGGCGAAAAATAGAAGTCGTGGTCGTGCCGGGGATACGGGGCGAGGGCGATGTCGAACTGGCGGATGAAGCCGGGAATTTCTTCGTGCAATAATGCGCCCGTGAACGTGACGCGATTGGACAGACGCCGCCTTTTGAACTCGCGTTCCAGTGCGCTGCGCAACTGGCCATCGCCCGCGATGATCAGGCGAACGGCGGGATGACGCTTGCTCAGTCTCGCGAGCAACTGCGGCAGGATTTCCACGCCATGCCACGGACGCAGGCCGCCGACGAAGCCGAGGAGCGCGGGCTCCAGCCCGCTTCGACTCACGGGATGTCTGAGTGGTTGAACTTTTCCGCGCCTGCTAGATACGGACGCTGAAGCGGACTGAAGTCCGCGCGCCGAAAACAACTCCGGATTCACTCCGTTCGGCATGACGTGAATTTTTTTCGCGGGAACACCGAGGGCGCGGACGTGCTTGCCCAGTTCGGTTGAGACAACGATGACAGCATCGGCCCGAGTGAGGGTCCAACGCTCGGCTTGCGCCGCGAGTTCGCCGAAGCCGGTGGCGCGATACGCGGATTGCTCGACGGCGAGCGGCGCGTTCAACTCGACGATGTGCGGCACTTTGAATTTCTCGGCCAGCCGCGCGCCGGCGGTGGCATAGAGCGACGCGCGTTCGTAAATGAAGCCGGGCTTGTGCTTGAGAAAGCGCCGCTTGAGTTCGCGATAGAGCGTGTCGTTGTAGCAAATGCGCCGCAGTTCGCCGGGCAACGGACTTTCCACGCCCAGCCGCTCGTGGAAATTCTTGAGCGCCTGCGCGGTGCTGGTGGCGGCGGGATCGGAAGGAATGTGGATGACGCGCGCCTTCACTTTCGCCGGTTCATCCGTCGGCGACTTGATGAGCGTCTGCGCCGCGAGCGTAACGCGATGGCCGGCACGCGCGAACGCGCCGATGAGTTCGCGCACGTGAACGGACGCGCCTTTGCGGCCCAGCACCGGGATGCCAAGGTCGGGGCAGAGGTAGAGAATTTTCATTAACGCGGAAACATTCAACATTCAACGTTCAACTCCCAACGCCCAAGGTTTAGATTCATGCGCAACCGTTCACTTCGATGTTCGGCGTCGAATGTTGAATGTTGAATGTTCATCTCTTCACCGGCTGGCCGGCAACGGTGACGGCGCGAGCACCGCCGGGTCAAGCGTGCGTTCCACGGCGCGCACGCGATGCAACGCGGCGTAGCGGCCTCCGAGGGCAATCAGTTCATCGTGCGTGCCGCGTTCGACGATGAGTCCGTGTTCCAGATAGAGAATTTTATCGGCCGTCGCGGCGTGGTGTGGGTCGTGTGTGATGAGAAACGTGGTGCGTTGCCCGTAAAGACCGGCGAGCGCGGCGAGAACTTCGCGCTCGTTCTTGCGGTCGAGCCCGGTCATCGGTTCGTCGAGAATCAGAATCGGCGCTTTGCGGATGGCGGCGCGCGCGATGGCGATGCGCTGGCGCTGACCGTGCGAAAGCGTGACGCCGCGTTCGCCGAGAACCGTGTCGTAGCCTTGGGGCAATTCCATGATGAAGTGGTGGGCGTTCGCGAGTTTCGCGGCGGCCTGGATTTCCTCGAAGCTCGCGCCTTGCGCACCGTAAGCGATGTTGTCGCGTACACTCGCGGCGAAGAGAACATTGTCCTGAAGCACCACGCTGATCTGCGCGCGGAGCGATTCGAGCGTGAACTCGCGAATATCGTGACCGTCAATCTTCACGCCGCCGGTCTGCGGATCGTAGAGGCGGAGAATCAAACTGAACATCGTCGTCTTGCCGCTGCCCGACGGGCCGACGAGCGCGATGTGCGTGCCGGGCTTCGCCGTGAAACTGATTTTTTCGAGCAGATGCTGGCCGGTGTGGTAGGCGAACGTGACATTCTCAAACGTGATTTCCCCCGTGAGCGCGGGCGCGCGGACGGCGCCGGGCAGATCGCGCACGTCGGGGACACATTCGAGCAAATCAATCACGCGTTCGCCGGCGGCGGAAGCTTTGCCGAGGCGTGAAGTGTATTTCGCGAAGTCCTGCACGGGGCGGTAGGCGGATTTCAGATACGCGAGGAAGACGAGCAATTCGCCGGCGGAAAGCTGGCGATCCAGCACCATGCGCGTGCCGAACCAGAGCACCAGCGCGGTGGCCAGAGCGATGAGGACGTCCACGGAACGTTCCAGCGCGGCGGAGAGGCGTTTGCCTTTCACGTCCGAGAGAGCGGTCTTGTCGCTGTTTGAACTGAACGAGTTGGAAAATTTTTCCTCCAACGAGAGCGCCTGCACGGTGCGGATGGCGGAAATGGATTCGGCAATGGATGCCGCCATCGCGCCTTCCTGTTTGCGCTGTTTCTGAGCGACTTCGCGGATGCGTTTGCTGAGCGAGAGCGTGCGCAGCCAGAACAGCGGGAACACCGCGAGGGCGATCACACCGAGCATCCAGTTCATCGTGAACATCAGCGAAACCATGCCGATGACGATGAGCGCTTTCGCGATCATCGGCAGAAGCGCGGTCACAGCGACGTCCTGCAACATGCCCACGTCGCTGACGAGGCGCACGACGAGGTCGCCGGTCTTGGCCTGCGTGTGGAACGAGAGCGAAAGGTATTGGACGTGGCGGTAAAGCTGGTTGCGGACCTTGGTGAGCGCGCGATTGCCGAGTTTCGCGAAGCCGATGGTCTCCCAATACGACGCGACGGAACGGAGACAAGTAATGATGAGCACCGCCACGGCGGCGAGCGTGAGCAGCGTGGTGGGATCAAGCGCCGCGAGGAAATCCGGCAGCGGCGTTCGCGGTTTGTTGCGCTGGCCGATGATGTGGTCGAAAACAAATTTCAGCGGCCAGGGTTCGAGCAAACGCAACGCGACCTCGCCCAGCAACGCCAGGAACGAAAGCGTCATCAGCCCGCGGTACTGGCGGATGTGCGGCCAGAAATAGCGGGTGATCCGCCAGAGACCGGGCAGGCTTTTCGTGAGCGGTTTCGGTTGTGACATCGCGTGAGGCTAAGGTGTCGAGGTCGGGGCGGGAATGGTTGGTTCAGTTTTGGTGTTGGCGAGCGCAAGCAGAGATTGGGCGGCGGACATCGCGCCGTCAAAGTTCAACATGCGCTGCGAGCGCGCCAGCAGTTTGCGCGGATCGGTTTGCAGCGCGCGGGAAATCTTTTCGCGCAACGAATCGGCGCTGAGTTGGTCCGGATGCGCGCACTGGAGCAAGCCGAGCTTGGCGAAAGCCTCGGCGCGGATGAGTTGCTCGGTGCGCGGCGTCACGCGCGGCACGCAGACCGTGGGCACGCCGAGCGCGGCGGCTTCGACGAGCGTGTTGTAGCCGCCCATGCAGACGAGCGCGTCCACTTCCGCGAAAAGCGCGGAGAGGTGCGGCACGAAATTTCGATAGCTCACACCGTTTTTGACGGCGAGCTTTTGCAGCGCGGTGAGTTGGGCATCAGGCATCAGCGGGCCGGTGACGACGAACCCGCGCCACGGGGCGTTGGCGGAAGCGAGGATGAAATTTTCCAGCGTGCGGAAACCATCTTCGCCGCCGCCGGTGGTGGCGAGGACAACCGGCTTGGTGCGTTTCGAGCGCGGTGGAAATGGGCGCTCGAAGTTTTCCAGCGACTGTTTGTGTTCGGGGTTGAAGACGTAACCGACGAAGCGGGTTTTGTCCGCAAGTGCCGGCGGAAATTGGTAAGCGGCGACGGCGTCGTAGATCGCGCGGTCGCCGTAGATGAAAACCTCGTCGTAAAGTTCCGTGATGCGTTTCTGCATCTTGAAGGGCTGCCACTCGCGGAGGACCTGCGCGGGTTCATCAAGG
>SCTL01000099.1 GCA_004297495.1 Verrucomicrobiota bacterium | reverse complement strand
ATCCCGCGTTATCTCAACCGCCTGCCGGAGCGCCAAACTGCCGCTTCAGGCCATCAGCAATCCCATGCCCACAAGTAAGTTTGCTGATGAACCCGCCGGCTTGCTTCACCGCGGCTTTGACCTCCGGCATGGCGTTGGCTGGCGCGATCAACCGGGCCGCGTGTTGAAGCGTGAGCATCGGAAGATCATTCAGATGATCGCCGGCGGCCAGAACTTCCGCCGCGGAAACCAGGAGCATCCGCGACAACTCCGCCAGGGCGCTGCCTTTGTTGTAGGCCGTGTGACTGAAGCGCGCATAGACATCATTGCGCACCACCGTGAGATTCGGGATGCGGGCGCAGTAGGCGTCGAGGTAACGATGAATTTCGTCCGCGTCGCCGTTGTTGTCGGCGATCAGGCAGAACGGCGAGAACGGGTCTTCATAAACCGTTGCGCGAAAACGCTCGTTCACCCAATCCATCATCGCCGGCGCGTCGGGCCGGACGCGGGCGAACAACTCGGCGTGATCGCGGGCACAGGCGGCATTCCAGGTCGCGTGCGCCGAGTAACGCACGCCGTCGTGGACGTAAATCTCGCGCTCCACCAGCACGAGAAAATCCGGCTGGATCGGAATGTGCGCCCGCGCGAGCGCTTCCATCAGGCTCGACATGTCGCGTCCGGTGTTGATGACCCACTTCACGCCGCGCGCCTGCTGTTCGCGCAGGATCGCCACCAAGGCTGGCGGGATGGGCGGATTCTCAAATTCGGCGAAAATCGTTCCGTCGAAATCGGTGGAGATGAGTTTGATGGGCTGGCTCAAAGGTTCTTTCGTGTTGCGTGTTGCGTGTTCCGTCAAGCATTTCGCCGGACGCGCCGCAGAATACTTGACGCACCACGCACCACGCAACACGCCTTGCGCTTTCAGTCGCAAGTGGATTAGCGTACAGCCGAGTTTACGCCATGACCCTGCAACAACAATACGACGACGCCATGTTCGCTTTCAGTTCCGGCGACTACGACCAGTGCATCGCGGGGCTGAAGGCGATCCTGGCGGCAGACCCGGCGCACTTCGACGCGCAACTCTCGCTCGGCATGGCGTATTGCCGCAAAGGAGATTTCGCCGCCGCCGTCGCTGAAGGACATAAAGCCGAGCAACTGCGGCCCAAGGAACAACTCGTTCACACCAACCTCTCGTTGTTTTACCTGAAACTCGGCGACAAGGTGAAGGCCGAGCATCACGGCTTGCAGGCGCGCATCGCGTCGTGGCGCGAGGATGCGGCCAAGCCGGCCACGCCGACTGCGGGCGATCCAGAATTGCAGATGGCGAAGCCGAAACCGCCCGCCGTCAAGCCGCCGGAAAGATTTCCCGAGCAGCCGTGGAAGAAAAAGGGTTGAGTGTTGCGAGTTGAAAGTCGAGAGTTGGAGACACCGAAGATGAAAACCGCCTACGAACTCGCGATGGAGCGATTGAACAAATCCGCGCCCGCCGCGAAGCTGACCGCCGGGCAGAGGAAAGCGCTGGCCGAACTCGACTCCGTCTATACCGCCAAAATCGCCGCGCGCGAGATCGCCATGAAATCGGAAATCGAAACCGCGAGCGGCGACGGGCGGTTCGAGCAGGCGGCGGAGTTGCAGCAGCAATTGCAGAACGAACGCCAGGCTTTGCAGGCCGAACTGGCGGAGCGGAAGGAATCCGTGCGCCAGGCGCGATGACAACTTACGTTTCAAGTAAGCGCGTTGAATTCTTCGGCGCGCCGCGAATTTGGGCTTGGCATTTGCTAAAAGTCGGCTAGGCATTTGGCCTGGAAGGAATTGCCCAAGGAAAATGAAGACGATTTCAATCAACGGACACGAGTTGGCGCTGGAGCGTCGCGGGCGCGGTGAGGTCACGATTCTCGTTCACGGCGCGGTCGGCGATTTGCGCACGTGGCAGGCTCAGATGGACGCGCTCGCCGCCGGCCACGACCTGATCGCCTACAGCCGACGCTGGCATTTTCCCAACTCCACGCATTTCAACGGCACGCCCTACACGGTGGAAACCCACGTCGCGGATTTGCTGGGGCTCATCGCCGCCATCGGCGCGCCGGTGAAACTGGTCGGGCACTCCTACGGCGGCGCGGTCTGCGCGGTCGCGGCGTTGATGCGGCCCGATCTCGTGCGCTGCCTCGTGCTGGCGGAGGCGTCGCTCTTCACGCTGCTGCTGACCCGACCGGAGGGCCTGTTCGCGCTCGCGCAATCTGGCGGCGCGATGTCCCATGTCGCGCCACTGGTGCGACAGGGGAAAAAGGAACAGGCGCTCAAGGCGTTTCTCGATGTCATTCTCGGCCCGGGCTATTTCGAGAATCTGCCGCCGGAGGTGAAGGGCGTGATGTTCGACAACCTGCACACAGTCGAGCCGATGCTCAACGGCATGAACGCCGGCGGATCGTTCAAGGCGGAGCACGCTTCCCAGATCCGTGTGCCCACGCTGGTGCTCCAGGGCGAGCGCAGCCCGGCGATGTTCCGCATCACGAGCGAGATTCTGGCGGAGAAGATTCCGGGCGTGGAACGCGTGGTGTTGCCGGGCATCTCGCACGGTTTGCAACTGGAAGCGCCGGAGGAATTCAATCGTGCGGTGTTGAAGTTTTTGGGCAAGCACTGATCTGCTTCGGACGCGGGCAGAACGAAGCGAAATTCGTCTCGACAATAATTTTTGCTGGGCG
>SCTL01000098.1 GCA_004297495.1 Verrucomicrobiota bacterium | reverse complement strand
GAAGGCGACCGCCGCCGAACTTTCAAAACCCAAGCCTTAACATGAAACGCAATCTGATGACCTACCTGATCGGCGCGATCCTCGTCGTGATCTTCGCGCTGTGGCTCTGCATGTTCCAGGTGCGCAAGTCGGAGGTGGCTGTGGTCACCTTCCTCGGCAAGCCCACGCGCGACATCATCGAACCGGGCGCCTACTGGAAACTGCCGCCGCCCTTCAACCGCGTCTATAAATTCGACCAGCGCATCCAGTCCTTCGAGGACAAACTGAGCGAGGAGTTCACCAAGGACGGCGTCACCCTGGACTCGATGGTCTATGTCGGCTGGCGCATCACGGAGCCGAAATTATTTTATCCGAAATTCAAAGGCGGCTCGGTGAAGGCGGCGGAGTCAACAATCCAATCCATTCTCCAGAGCGCGAAAAGCTCTGTGGTTGGCAAACACGAACTGCCGGATTTCGTGAATGCCGATCCGAAGCTGCTCAAACTCGACGACATCGAGAAGGAGATCAAAACGCTCGTGGACGCGCAGCTTGCCTCCAGCGCCTACGGCATCAAGGTGGAATTCCTCGGCATCAAGCGGCTCGGCTTTCCCGAGAGCGTGACGGAATCCATCTTCGAGCAGATGAAGTCAGATCGTAACCGCATCGCAAGCGCGACCGAATCCGAAGGCCGCTCGGAAGCCGAGAAAATTCGCTCGCGCGCCAACAGCGACGCCGCGAAGACCGTCGCCACGGCGAACGCCGAGGCCACGCGCATCCTCGCGCAGGGCGAGTTGAAGGCGGCGGAACTGCTGCCGGTCTTCGAGCAGAATCCCGCGCTCGCGACGTTCGATCTCCGGCTCAAAGCGCTGCAAGATTCGCTCAAGCAGAATTCCACGCTGATCTTCGACCCGCGCACGCCGCCGTTCGATCTGTTCCAGTCGTTCTCGACGAACCGCGTGAGCAAGTGATCGCATGAACAACGAGCACGAAATCAAAAACTCTCCGCCGCATCAGGTGGACACCGGTTCGGAAGCGCTGGCCGAAGCATTGCGCGGCAGTTTCAAGATCGTCCAGGTTGTGATGGTCTTGCTGGTGATTCTGTTTCTTGGCTCCGGCATGTTCACCGTCGGGCCGCAGGAAAAGGCCATCATCCTGCATCTCGGCAAGCCCGTGGGCGAAGGCGAGAAAGCCTTGCTCGGCGCGGGCTGGCATTGGGCGTGGCCGTATCCGATTGATGAAGTCGTCAAAGTTCCCATCAGCGAGATTTTGCAGATCAAGAGCACGATCGGTTGGTTCGCGCAGACGCCTGAGCAGGAGGCGCTCGATCAAGACCCGCCTGCCGGCGGCTCGCTCAATCCGGCGAACGACGGCTACGTCGTGACCGCCGATGGCAACATTGTTCACTCGAAAGCCACCTTGCGCTTCCACATCGAAGACCCGGTGCGCGCCGTGTTCGGTTTTGCCGGCAACACGAACGAACTTTTCGGCCTTGCCGGTATGTCGAACGCGGTGCAGAACGCGCTCAACAACGCGCTGCTCACGACCGCCGCGCGTTTCAGCGTGGACGAAATTCTCACCAGCGACAAAACGCGCTTTCAAGACGCTGTGACGCGCCGCGTGGTCGAACTGGCCCGCGCGCAGGACCTCGGCATCAGCGTGGATCAGTGCACCGTGCAAAGCCGTGCGCCGCTGCGGTTGCGCGAAGCCTTCGCGCGCGTGAACATCGCCAGCCAGAATCGCGGCAAGGAAATCAACGACGCCCGCGCCGAAGCCAGCAAAACGCTCGCCGAGGC
>SCTL01000097.1 GCA_004297495.1 Verrucomicrobiota bacterium | reverse complement strand
GCAGCGCGCCGACCGTGAATGCAATCAGCGCCACAAGACTGAAGCCGTTGGTGAAACGATACTCGCCATCCGATTTGTAGAGTGCGGCGAGATCGAGCTTGCACTTCCGCCAGACAAAATAATCCGCGATGAGGATGCCACCAATCGGCCCGAGCAACGCGCTGTAGGCGATGAGCCAGGTGAAGATGTATCCGCTCGGATCGGCGACCAGTTTCCACGGCATCATCAGCACGCCGATGACGCCGGTGATGTAACCGCCCACGCGGAACGAGATGTAGCGCGGCGCGAGATGTGCAAAGTCGTTGGCCGGACTGACGACATTCGCCGCGATATTCGTCGCGAGCGTGGCGATGCACAGCGAGACCATCGCCGTGATCAGCACCGTGTGGCTGTTGAAACGCGTCAGCACATCCACTGGATTCCACAGCGTTTCCTTGAAGATGATTGTCGTCGCCGAAGTCACCGCCACGCCGATGAACGAGTAAAGCGCCATCGTTGTCGGCAGGCCCAGCGCCTGGCCGATGACTTGATCGCGTTGCGACTTGGCGTAGCGAGAGAAGTCGGGAATGTTCAGCGAGAGCGTCGCCCAGAAACCGATCATGCCGGTGAGCGCGGGGAAAAAGTAACTCCAGAACTGTCCAGCCTTCGGCTGGCCCGCATCGAACGCGGACGGTTGCGAGAGCATCGGCCCAAACCCACCCGCCCTGCTCCACGCCCACCAGAGCAGCAGCAAGCCGAGCGCGAGCAGCAGCGGCGCTTTGATGTTCAGCAGAAAGCGGATCGTATCAATGCCGCGATAGATCACGAACATGTTGATGCCCCAGAAAAACAGGAAGCTGACGAACTGCCCGGCGTTGATGCCGAACCAGTTCGTCGCCGCCGCGGGATGCAAATCAAAGATCGTGATGCCGATTTTGTAAATCGCGTCGCCGCCGATCCACGCCTGGATGCCGAACCAGCCGCACGCGACCAGCGCGCGCAGAATCGCCGGGACGTTTGCGCCGAGCGTGCCGAACGCCGCGCGGCAATAGACCGGGAACGGAATCCCGTATTTCGTTCCGGCGTGCGCGTTGAGAATCATCGGCACGAGCACGATGAGGTTGCCGAGAAAAATCGTGAGCACCGCCTGCCACCAGTTCATGCCGCCGCCGATGAGCGACGACGCCAGCATGTAAGTCGGAATGCACGCGGACATGGAAATCCACAGCGCCGCGAAACTGCCGAGCCGCCATTTGCGTCGCGCCACCGGCACGGGCGCGAGGTCGTCGTTGAAGAGCGAACTGGATTTGAGTTCCGCCTGCTGGCTTTCCGAAAGGTCAGCTTCGATGTGGCTCATGCGTTGATTCGGGTTGCGGCCATGAGGGATTGGCTGTGCAAGTAAGCCCGAAAACCCGGTCGCATTGCAAGCCCGTGATGGGCCGGGCGCAACTTTTCCCGCGAATGGTGCTCACCCAGCCAACGGGCTCCGCACACCCAAACCTGGCCTGGCCATGACGTGAGCGCAAAGCTGGGTGGTCCGCACGTCGCGATGCCCAGCAAATCCTGCGGGCGCCGCATGTGCGTGTCCTCCAATATCAGCCGCCGCCGCGCGACTCAACTCCAACGAAGCAACCGGCGGTTACGAATCGGTGACAACCAGGTCGCGGAGATGTGGCAATTACCAAATTGGCCGTGACGCGGCCCAACCTGAATAGCCGTGGGTGAAACCCACGGACTGGGACGCGTAGTTTGTTCGACCCCGTCGGGGTCGAATGTGTTTTGCCTCATGACCGTGGGCTGCGCCCACGGCTATTCAAGTTCTGTCCCGTTGGGACAATGCGCAGACGCAACACGTCTCTGATGGAATTTCACGCCAACAATCCGCTGGACAAGGAATTCTTCCCGAATCAAAGTCCAAACCGTGATTCATGATAGACTGCAAAGCGCGCCGTCTAATGCATGTTAGGCGTTTCCTCGTGACCCGTATGAACGGACAATCCACAATCTCTTCACGAATATCTAACAACCTACGCAGCCAACTGTCTGACACGCCATGAAACTGCTTCGACATATCATCACCGTTGTTTGCATCGCCGCCTCTTTTGTCGCCAACGCAGGCGAGCAACTCACCGCCAATCCGCTCCGCGCCGCCGAGCCACGCACCGTGTCCGATCTCGGGCTCACGCTCATGCCCATCCCCGCCGGCAGCTTCGACATGGGCAGCCTCGATGGCGACGGCGACGAACGTCCGGTGACTCGCGTCACGATTTCGGCGGGTTTCTGGATGGGGAAGACGGAGGTGACGCAGGGGCAATGGCGGGCGATCATGGGAAACAACCCGAGCGCCTTTAAGGGTGACGACCAGCGTCCCGTGGAGTGTGTGTCCTACGACGACGCGCTGGCATTCTGCCGGAAGCTCACCGAGCGCGAGCGCGCGGCGGGGCGCTTGCCCGACGGTTACGCCTACGCGCTGCCGACGGAAGCGCAGTGGGAGTATGCGTGCCGCGCGGGCACCACCGGGCAATATGCGGGCGACCTGGATACGATGGCGTGGTATCGAGCTAACAGCGGAAGCCAGACCCATCCGGTCGCGCAGAAACAGGCCAACGCGTGGGGTCTGCACGACATGCACGGCAACGTATGGGAGTGGTGCGCCGATTGGTATGCAGACACGTTGCCGGGTGGCAGCGTGCGCGACTACACCGGTGCTTCATCGGGCTCGGGGCGCACTAGCCGCGGCGGCGGCCTCAGTTTCGGTGCGGACGCCTGCCGCTCAGCCAACCGCAACAGGAGTGGTGTGCCAAACGTCTACGGCGGTAGCCTGGGTTTCCGGCTGGCCCTCGCGCCCGAGGTCAGCCGGTAGGCGGCACAGCAACCGAGCGAAGCGGGCGGCGATAAATTTTTCCCGATGCCATATACACTTTTCCCCCTCCGATCGGCGACGCCGGCTGCGCATCCTCGCCTCGTCCGATTCACCTTTTCCAACTCCATGAAAACCTTACTGCTGCCTTCACGCGGCCGCCGCGCTCTGTGCGCCCTGGCCGCTTTCGCTTTCGCCAGCTCCGTCATTTCGCTCTCGGCCGCCGAGCCGCGCACGGTGCCCGGTCTCGAGATCACGCTCATGCCCATCCCCGCCGGCACGTTTACGATGGGCAGCCCGGGGCGAAACGAGAGTAATAGGCCGCCGACGCTTGTGACCATCTCGCAACCGTTCTGGCTCGGGCGGACGGAGGTCACGCAAGGCCAGTGGAAAGCGCTGATGGGCACCGATGTCGTCGAACAGGTGCGCCGGCAACTTGCGGAGGATAGGCTCGCCGGGAAACAGCTGAGTCGGCGTGACGGGGTGGATCGAAATGTCAGCGACCCGAATCAGCTGGTCTATAACACCGCCGACGATGCACCGATGTATTGGGTGAGCTGGGAGGAAGCGGTCGCGTTTTGCCGTCGGCTGACGGAGCGCGAGCGCGCGGAGGGCCGGGTGCCCGCGGGCTATGAATACCGGTTGCCGACGGATGCGGAGTGGGAATATGCGGCCCGGGCGGGCACGACCACGGCGACTTTTGCGGGCGAGATGGAATTCAACGGGAAGGCCAATGCGCCGGAGCTGGACTCGATCGCGTGGTATATGGGCAATAGCAACGAAGGCGACTTGGGCAAAGGCATGAACACGCCTGCTTGGAAGGAGAAACGATATCCGGGGGGCATCGCGGGGCCCCACACCGTGGCCACCAAACGTCCGAACGCCTGGGGACTCTACGATATGCTCGGCAATGTCTGGGAGTGGTGCGCGGACTGGTATTCATATAAATTGCCGGGCGGCAGCGTGAGCGATCCGACGGGTCCCGCTGCCAGGAACACCGTTCAGGAGGCGGCCAACCTCGCGGCCGGGGCCAACCTTACGCGGTCTTCTGCGAATTCGACGGGCGCAGGACGCGTCATTCGCGGTGGCGGTTGGCACGCCGCGGGCGTCCAAGCCGCCAGCCGCATCTGGCAAAAGCCGGACCAGCGCGAAAGCACCCTCGGCTTCCGTGTGGCCCTCGCGCCTCAGATCAGCCGGTAGGGCTACGTCGTTAAGAAGGTTCAGCCTCAAAAGAAGAATGCGGAACCTCCCAAAATCAAATGAACCGAAAACGCCATGATGTCCCGCGCGATTTTCCCAGCAATGCCGCCTCGTAAGTAGCTGGAAATCCAAGGCACGCGAATGCAACAATTTATGAAAATCCAGCTACTTGAGTCATTGCTCCTCGTCCGACGAGGTTGGTTCGCTAACCATACGCTGCAGCGAACCCGGCCTCACGCCACGGTTTGCAATCGTAGCGTCCCGTGGGCCGGGTCGCAGAGCTTGGGTCGTTCATTCGACACGGCGCGTGAGCGCTGGGAAATGCGTGGACAAAATCGGAGTCCCGGAATGTACGAAGTAGGTCGGCAAACGCGGGCGGCATAACGAGCGTTGATGCCGCCCGCGTTTGCCGACCTACCGTGAGCGGTTCTCCGATTCCGTCCGGGCGGTTGGTTGACGGACGCCGCAGTCGCCGTGCAAATGAATCCCGTAATAGGCTGCACTTGTTGGGCCTGCTTCTACTTCCTCGCATCCCGCAAGCCATCCGCATACGCCTCGAACGCACGGCGGATTTCATCGCGCACCCGCCGGAAAACTTCCATCTGCTCCGCCTCGCTGCCGGTCGCGTGCGCGGGATCATCGAACGGCCAGTGATGCCGGTTCACCTGACCGGGAAAAACCGGGCACGCTTGGTCCGCTTTGCCGCAAACCGTGATGACGGTGTGCACCGGTTGATTCAGAAACTCGTCCAGATGCTTCGAGTGATGCCCGGAAATATCAATCCCGATCTCCGCCATCGCCGCAATCGCCAGCGGATGCACGAAGCCCGCAGGCTTCGAGCCCGCGCTCGCCACGTTCACCAGATCGCCCGCCGCCGCGCGCAGAATTCCCTCCGCCAGATGACTCCGGCACGAGTTGCCGGTGCAAAGAATCAAAACCAGTGGTTTCATGTTCGTCAATCAGTTCACAACTTTCCCTCACCCCGGCCCTCTCCCATCGGAGGGGAGAGGGAGAATCGCTCGCCGTCCATTTCGAGAATCCGAGCGCGGGATTCGCAGGATGACAGTTCGAGCAACAGGCGAGGTTCGATTGCTGTTCCCTCTCCCGTCGGACGGGAGAGGGTCAGGTTGAGGGCAGTCTTCATCGCATTTTCATTCCGTTTCCAACCGCGCCTGATACCAGCCGCGTGAGCCATTACAGATTTTGCAGACCGACAACATCACCGGCACTTCCACCAGCACGCCGACCACCGTGGCCAACGCCGCTCCCGAGCCCGCGCCAAACAGCGTGATCGCCACCGCCACGGCCAGCTCGAAGAAATTGCTCGCGCCGATCAGCGCGCCGGGCGATGCGACATTGTGCGGCACGCGCAACCAGCGCATCAGCAGATAGGCGAGCGTGGAGTTAAAATAGACTTGGATGATGATCGGTACGGCCAGCAGCAGCACGGCAAACCATTTGGTCGTCAGGTTCTCGGCTTGAAACGCAAAGATGAGCACGAGCGTCAGCAGCAGCGCGAAGATGGTCACTGGATGAAACTTCGCCAGAAAGTTTTTCTCGAACCAATCCTTGCCATGTGATTTGAGCAGCGCCGTGCGCGTGATCCAGCCTGCCGCCAGTGGAATCACGATGAACACCACGACCGACGTGATGAGCACCTTGCTCGGCACGACCACGTTCGCCACGCCGCACAGGAACATCACGATGGGCGCGAACGCGACGAGCATGATGAGGTCGTTCACCGCCACTTGCACGAGCGTGTAAACCGGATCGCCATCGGTGAGGTAGCTCCACACGAACACCATGGCCGTGCATGGCGCGGCGGCGAGGATGATGAGGCCGGCGGTGTATTCCTTCGCCATCTCCGGCGCGATCCACGCCGTGAAAATGTGTTGCATGAACAGCCAGCCGAGCAGTGCCATACTGAACGGCTTCACCAGCCAGTTGACGAACAGCGTCACGCCAAGGCCCTTCGGCTTGCGTGCGATTCCGCCCAGAGCGGTGAAATCCACCTTGAGCATCATCGGATAAATCATCAGCCAGATCAGCACGGCGATGGGCACGTTGACTTGCGAGCCCTGGCCGAATTCCATTTTGCTCAACGACGCCGTCAGTCCGGGCGCAAGTTTCCCGAGCGCCACGCCGACGATCATGCACAGAAAAACCCAGACCGTCAGGTAGCGCTCGAAGAACGCGAGCCGTTTGGGAGTGCTGGCTTCGTTGCTCATGACTGGCAGCAATCGTCACCGCAACAATCTGCACCCGGCTTGCGCGCCTGCACTTCCAGGCTCGTGATGTAATCCGATGGCTTCGCGCCCGGTGGCAGGTGCTCGACAATTTTGCGATAGAGCGGGTCTTCAAAGCTCGTCATCGCTTCGACGTAACCGGGTTTGGATTTCAGAACGATGCCCGTCAATCCCGCCTCGCGCGCCATGCGTCCAGCTTCACTCACGAGCGCCGCGCCCGCCACGCAGCCGATCATCGCCTCAACCAGCTTCAAGATTTCGGGCGGCAGCGGTTTCACCAGCGCGATGTCCGACACGGCTATGCGACCGCCGGGCTTGAGCACGCGCGCCATCTCGCGCCAGACCTGCGGCTTGTCGGGCGAAAGATTGATGACGCAGTTGGAGATAATCGCGTCCACGCTGTTGTCCGCGACCGGCAGGTGCTCAATTTCGCCGAGACGAAACTCGACGTTGTTCAATCCGGTCTGTTGTTGGTAGCTCGCGGTATTGCGGCGCGCTTTGCCCAGCATATCCGGTGTCATGTCCACACCGATGGCTCGACCGCTCGCGCCGACTTTGCGACCCGCGATGAAAACATCAAAACCCCCGCCGCTGCCGAGATCGAGCACGACTTCGCCGGGTTTCAACGCGGCGAGCGCCGCGGGATTGCCGCACGAGAGGCCCATGTTCGCGCCCTCGGGCAAAGCTTTCAGTTCCTCGACGGTGTAGCCCAGTTCACGCGCGAGTTTGTCCGCGTCCTGCGGCGCGGAACCGCAACACGACACGCCCGGGCTGCAACAGCCGGCGGAAGTTTCATTCGCAATCTTTGTGTAGCCGCTGCGCACCAGTTCGCGGACGGCTTGTTCCTTTTCCAACGTGCTTGATGTGCTCATGAACTTTCCCGTGTCTCGCTAGCAACGTCGCCGGCAAATTTCCGTCAGGTCCATTTTCAAAATCTTTGCCAGCCGTTTTCCGTCGGCAATGGCTTCGTCCGTTTTGGCGAGCGACTTGTGAAGCCAATCCAGCGCCTCGCGCACGGCGACCGCCGCAGACTTGTCCGGCAGGCGGTAATAAACCCACCGCTCCGCCTTGCGTGAGCGGATCAGCCCGGCGTGATTCAGAATGGAGAGGTGCTTGGACACTGTGGATGTGGCGAGGCCGAACAATTCGGTGATCTGGCAAACGCACAGTTCGCCGCGTC
>SCTL01000012.1 GCA_004297495.1 Verrucomicrobiota bacterium | reverse complement strand
TCGGCATGTTGTAACGTGTATCGAGTTCGGTCGTGAAGAAGATGCAATCCGGCAGCCGGCTGCGCAGCGCCTGGAGCATGAGCATTTTGTCGAACACATCACTGCCCAACAAGCCCACGGCCTTCACCGAGCCGCCCGCCGAAAACGTGTCGAGCGCCGAAACCATGCTTGAGTTCAGGCTGAACGCCAGTCGTTTCGTGTAATCAAGTTGTTGCTCGCCGAGCGGCAGGTCGGTCACTTCATCCGCCACGGGGCCCGCCTTGGATTCGCCGGGCTTCTGTTTCGAATTGTCCGCCACTGTGCGACTGCCATCCAGCCCGGCAAGATAGGTGAAACAAACCACGTTCGGGGCGATGTTGGAGTCGCCTTTCTGCAGCGCGATCACGTTGGTGGTGAAATTGGCGAGCAAGTCATGATAGCTGCTGGAGTACGCGCCGTTGGTGAGGGTCAGGGCGTTCAACAACGCCGCCGGATACTCGTGCGGCCGCGGGTTCTGCAGGTCGGTCCGCAACGTCCCAATCACAGCCGCGAACGTCAGCGGCAGACTGCGCCCGTAAAAAGTGTCGTATTCCGAAAGTAGCAGAATCTTGTCCTGCCGAATGTCCACCCCGCGCAAGGACAACTCCGCCGCCAGCGCGAAACACAACCGGTCGTCCGTGGCGCCAAACTGACGGACCGTGGCATTCGTGAACGCGTTCTTCAGGCGAGCCGCCGCCGCCGCGCGCCCACCCAGCGCGACCACGCCGGTGTCATTGGTTGGGTCATAAAAAGCATCCGGCACGCGCGCCGAAGACGAGATGACCTTGACCGTGTCAAAGAACCGGAGGGCATCGCTGCTCCGATTGGTTCGGGCGTAAGCGATCTCGTTGGTCCCAAACCACGCGACCAAGCCATCAGAGGTGCGCGGACCCAACACCCCGACTTGCAAATTCGTTTCCGCGACCCCCGGCATATTGGTCACCACCTGGCCGGCCAGCCGCTGCAACGTGTCCCACGGATGCTCGCGCACGTGGCGCTCCGGCAGCCAGAAGACCAGCACCCGCTCATAAAGCCGGCTGGAACTCTCCACGCTGCCATCGCGCCAAAACACTTCATACGCCACCAGTTTCAAATCCTCCACGCCCGACGCGGCGGCTGTGGTCGGCACGGCTTCGCCCGCCGTCGCCAGCGAAACGAAACGGGTCTCATCCGAACCTTTCTTCACCAAGCCCGCCGCCCGCAACGCCGCCAGAACCGCCACGCGATTGCGCAACCGCGTTTCCACTCCCTGCGGAAACGGGCTGTGATTGTTGATCACGAACAGGATTGCATTCGTCTTCGTCCGGTTTTCTTCCGGCAAAAAATCCTTGCGCAGCCGCGCCCAGTTAGAGGCGATGGCGGGAGGCAGTTGCGCGCGCACCTTCTCATCGCGCAATTTGTCCGTGCCGAGAAATTGGGTCGGGTCCTGCCAGATCCGGCTTTCAAATCGCAGCATCTCGGACGAGTCGCTCTGGAGTTGTGTCTCCGCCTGCGGTCGCGCGAGCCGGAAACCGAAACTGCCGACCACCAGCGAGGCGACCGCGACGATCGCCGCCACTCCGGGAGCTGAAAGAAACAAGCGGGTTAGTTGACCGGAATTCGAGCCGGCATCATCGGACGAGGAACGGGCCATGGTGTGCTCTCCTAATGTTTTGGTTACGCGATTCTGATTACAGGACTTGTTATAGAATGCGCCCCGCGCCGTCAAGCATCCTGCGCAAATAAAAAAACGCGAAGCCCGGTTGGACTTCGCGCTTCGTGAAAACAATTTCGCCTAGGTCAAAACAATCTTGTCGCCTTCCTTGAGCGTGACGATGGCTTTCTTCCAGGTGTTGGTGAGCCCTTCCTGGGCGGTGCGTTGACGGCGCAACTTGCCGCGCACGTTGAGCGTGTTGACCTTGGTGACCTTGACCTTGAAGAGGTCCTGCACGGCCTGCCGGATTTGCGGCTTGGTCGCGCGGCGGTCGGCCACCACGGTGTATTGATTGAACTTCTCGCCCTGGCGCGTGCCCTTCTCGGTCAGCCGGACGGTTTTGATGACGTCAAATGAATTCATAGTTCGTTAATGCGTTGAATCGTCAGTCCGCCAGGCGGGCTTCCACTTTTTCAAACGCGTTGCGCGTGAAGACGAGCTTGTCCGGGCGCAACACGTCGTAAGTGTTCAGGGACTCGCTCGTGGTCAGCGCCACGTCCGGCAGATTGCGCGAAGCGAGCGTGAGGTTTTTGTCCGCGCCGGAGGAGACGATCAGCGTCGAGCCTTTGAGGTCGAGCGCGGTGATCACGCCGAGGAAGTCCTTCGTCTTGGGCGAACTGAGTTTGATGTCGTCAACGACAACAACGTCGCCGGCCTTGAGGCGTTCGCTGAGCGCCTTGCGCAGCGCGAGCTGCTTGGTGCGGGCGTTGACTTTTTTGGCGAAGCTGCGGGGCTTCGGTCCGAAGACCACGCCGCCACCGGCCCACAACGGCGAGCGGAACGAGCCTGCGCGGGCGCGACCCGTGCCTTTTTGCCGCCACGGTTTCTTGTTCGTGCCGGCGACTTCGCCGACGGTCTTGGTGCTGGCGGTGCCGCTGCGTTGCGCGGCCTGATACGCCACCACGGTGTCGTGCACGGCCTGGGTGCCGCGTCCGTCTTCGATCAGTTGGAACTTCACTTCGAGTTCACCCTGATCCTTGCCTTGAATGTTTTTGACTGAAAGTTTCATGTCGTGCCTTTTACGTTGTTACGTTTGATCGCTCCAACGCGTTATTTCTTTTTGGCGTCCGCCGCGGTCTTGGGCTCCTTCTTCTTGCCCTGCGACCCCACCGCCGGCTTCCAACCCTTCGGACGTTTCTTCGATTCGCGGATGATTACGTAATCGCCTTCCGCGCCGGGCATCGAGCCTTTGATCAACAGAAGATTGTCCGCCTCGCGCACCTGGATGACTTCGAGGTTCTGCGTGGTGCGCTGCACCTGGCCCATGTGACCGGGCATCCGCATCCCGCGCATGACCGTGCCGGGGAACAGGCGCTGACCGATCGCGCCGGAGCGACGATGCCAGCCTTTCGCGCCGTGCGTGGAATCACCACCGGCAAACCGATGACGCTTCACCACGCCTTCAAAGCCGCGGCCTTTCACGATGCCGATGGCGTCAACGAAATCGCCGGGCGCAAAGAGCGCCGGTCCGACGACGTCGCCGGGTTTCACTTCCTTGCTGAAGTTGCGGAATTCCCGGATGCGTTTCACCGCCGCGCCGTTTTGCTTCTTGATGTGACCGAGCAGCGGCTTGGTGACGCGATGTTCCTTTTGATCGTCGAAGCCGAGTTGCACGGCATTGTAGCCGTCCTTGCTGGCCTGCGTCTTGACTTGCAGGACGCGATTCGGGCCCGCGAGCACGACGGTGACGGCATGTAGCACACCGCTGGCGTCATAGACGCGGGTGTGACCGAGTTTTTTTCCAATAAGTCCAAGTGGCATACGCGTCAGATTTTGATGGTGATGTCCACGCCCGCCGGGAGGTTGAGCTTCTTGAGCTCGTCCACGGTCTTGGCGGTCGGCCCGAGAATATCAATGAGCCGCTTGTGGGTGCGTTGTTCGAAAGTTTCCTGCGATTTCTTGTCGGCGTGCGGCGAGCGCAGCACGGTGAATCGCTCGATGCGCGTCGGGAGGGGAATCGGGCCGGCGACGCGCGCGCCGGTGCGTTTGACGGTGTCGGCGATTTCACGCGCCGACTGGTCTATGACGCGTTGGTCATAGGCCTTCAATCGAATACGAATGCGTTGTCCAGTCATACAAAGAACAATTGTCTGTTAACGGTCTTAACTTTTTCCGCAACGCTCCGGGCGATAGCGGGCGCGAAATCTATCAGAGCGCAGTTGTCCTGCAACATGTTTTTTGAGGAATTTTGGTTGTGCGCGACGAATCCTTTGGAGACGCGGCAAAACTACCACTGACGTACGCGGTAAAAGCGCGCCGTGTTGGTAGCAGTGGAGTCAGACAGCAACAAATTTCCGCCGGTGCCAGCGACAAGCGGCAGGCCGG
>SCTL01000096.1 GCA_004297495.1 Verrucomicrobiota bacterium | reverse complement strand
ATGTTTCGCTGCGGTTGATCGCCGAATACGAAGCGCGGCTCAAGACCGAGGCGGGCAATCAAAAACTCATCCGCTCGCTTGCGGAACTTTACACGGAGACAAAGCAGTTTGATCGCGCGCAGGAACTTTATGACCGCATCCGCGCCACGGAGATGGGGAGCGACCCGACGTTGGAGCGCCTGATGGCCGCGTCGCAGGCGAAGCGGTTCGATCACCAGAAGGATCAACTCGACAAGGCCGCGCCGGAGTACGAGGAGGAAGCGGCGAAGTTGGACGCGGGAAAATTGGAATACCAGATCGCCGAGTGCCGGAAGCGCGTGGAGAAATTTCCGACCGACCTCGCGATCCGATTTGAAATGGGCGCTCTCTATTTCAAGGCGGGAAAAATCGGCGAGGCGACGGCGGAATTTCAGAAGGCGCAGAACAATCCGAACAAAAAGATTCCGTCACTGAATTACCTGGCCCAGTGCTTTGCCAAGCGGAAGATGTTCGATCTCGCTGCGAAGACGCTGCAAAATGCGCTGAAGGAAAAAGTCGTGTTCGACGAGGAGAAGAAGGAGTTGATCTACAATCTCGGCTGCGTGCTCGAAAGCATGGGCAAGAAAGAGGACGCCATCGAGCAGTTCAAGCTGATCTACGAGGTGGACGTGGGTTATCGGGACGTGGGCGCGAAGGTGGATGCTTATTACGCCGGGCAGTAAGCGGTCAGGCGGATTCTAGTTTCCGTGTGGCGTTCGCTCGTAGTGCCGCCGCAACGCGTCCTCGCCAAAATCATTTTCCAAATCCCGCCAGACGGTGTGGATGTGGTTTGCCTCGTTCTGTGTGTTGTCGAATTCCAAAAGGAACGTCGGCCCTTGAACGCGATAGTAATGGCCTTGACCCATTTCCGTGCCGCCGGCCCACGCGAAGAAAATCTTTGCCGCACCGGCCAGGGAAAGTTTTTTCAAATCAGCATCCGCCAGTTCTGCCCGATAGCGGCGGGCGTATTCCTCGATGAGCCGATGCAGGATTTCGTGCTGGGCGGGACTTAGTTTGGCGGCGGGAATTCCCATCGGTGAAAGTGCGCTGACGGAGCGGTTCGTGCCGGTGAGGATTTCGCGTGGTGCGATGTTCGTGATCACGGCGAGCGTTCTTTGTTCCGCGTCGAGCGAGTTGATCAGTTGCCGGCCCAATTCTTCTTCACCTCCAAGCACGCGCAATCCTTTGCGCGGACCGGCGCGCACTTCGCCGGGATTTGAGCCGAAGAAGTTCGGAGCGATGCTGATGTTGGTGCCATCGGCGACGAGAAAGTTCAACGAGAGATGATGCCCCTCAACGCGCCAGCCCCACGTGCCGCACGCGTCCGGTTGGCCGAAAATAGAAACGTAATAAAGTTCCGGATCACGCACCGGGCCGCGGCCTTGCTCCAATTCCTTGAGCACGTCGTCGAGACTCATGATCGTGACCGCCTTCGCGTAGCCGCGCTGGCTCAATCCGCTGTTCAGCAGCGCGTGCGCGAGCAATCGCTGGCCGGGCGACAGTTCCTTGAACAGCAGACCGTGGCGCGGGCGCGGAATGAAACCGAAGTTGAAACGCTCCGGGTCTTCCAGTTTGAAACTGGCTTTGGCCTGTTGCTCCGGAGTGAGCGCGGCGAGGAAATGATTCGCGGCGTCGGCCATGTCGGTCGCGGGCGTTTGCGCCGACGCGCGGATGGATGAAAACAAAAGGACGCGTGCGGTGAGCATCAGGCCGAAGCGTGCGGGGAATTTCATGGCGTCAGGACACCGGAACTTGCTGGCGAAGGCAAATGCAATCCGCCCGCGTCGAACAAATGTTTCTTTCGTGTGTTTCGCGTGTTTCGTGGTTAATTTTCCCGCGTGAAAATTCTGTTCATCGGCGACATCGTGGGCGAACCGGGACGCCGGGCCGTCAAGCAACTGCTCCCCAAATTGCGCGAGCAGCATGGACTCGATTTCGTCATCGCGAACGGCGAGAACTCCGCCGGCGGCAACGGCATCACGCCGAAGATGGCTGACGAGATTTTTTCCTTCGG
>SCTL01000095.1 GCA_004297495.1 Verrucomicrobiota bacterium | reverse complement strand
CGATAGATGAGCGGGTCGCGCAGCCAGATATTCGGCGACGCCACGTCAATCTTTGCGCGCAGCACGCGCTTGCCGTCGGGAAACTCACCGTTCTTCATCCGCGTAAAGAGATCGAGATTTTCCTCCACGCTGCGATCACGGAAAGGCGAGGCCTTGGCGTTGCGGCGATACTCGTCCGTTTCGTCCGGAGTCAAATCGCACACGAAGGCCTTGCCACGCTTGATGAGTTCGACGGCGTATTCGTAAATCTGGTCGAAGTAATCCGAGGCGTAGAAAGGTTCAGCCAACGCGGAGTGCGGAGTGCGGAGTGCGGAACTGGCTACCGGCGCGAGATAAAAGTCCGGTTTGCCGTTGCTCGTGATCGTCTCGGGCGTCTTGCCTTTCGGCTTCAAGCCAAGTTTGTCATCGGCCCACGCGTTGATGAGCCAGGTCAGGTCCTCTTGGATGGATTCGACGTACTCCACGTCCTCCTTCGTCGGGTTCGTGTCGTCCATCCGCAGGTTGCAGATGCCGCCGAACTCGCGCGCGATGCCGAAGTTCAGGCAGATGCTTTTCGCGTGGCCGACGTGCAGATAGCCATTCGGCTCGGGCGGAAAGCGCGTGTGGATGCGCGGATATTTTTTCTCCGCCACGTGCTGCGCGACGATGTCGCGAATGAAATCAGACGGCGCGGTCGGCGCGGTGGCGGCGTTGTCAGTGCTCGGATTGTTCATGTCAAACGGCGGCGAAATTAACAGACGTTTAGCCGCATGTCCAACGGAGTGAGAGTCGAGGCGGCTATTGTCATTCGACACCGGCGGCCCTTCGCTCCCGGTGAACCGGGTGCGGGTTTGACCAACCCCGGCGTTTCCCGCACACTGCGCGCATGGCAAACAGTTTCGGTTCACTTTTCCGAATCAGCACCTGGGGCGAATCCCACGGCGGCGGTGTGGGCGTGGTCGTGGATGGCTGCCCGCCGCGGCTTCCCCTGAGCGAAGCGGACATCCAACCGGACTTGGATCGTCGCCGGCCCGGGCAGTCGCGCATCGTCACGCCACGCAAGGAAGGCGACCGCGTGCAAATTCTTTCCGGCGTCTTCAACGGCAAAACCCTCGGCACGCCCATCGCCATGTGGGTCAAGAACGAGGACGCGCGCTCCGAGGCCTACTCGGAAATGAAAGACAAATTCCGTCCCTCGCACGCGGACTACACTTACTTCGCCAAGTTCGGCATCCGCGCCTGGCCGGGCGGCGGGCGCTCCAGCGCGCGCGAAACCATCGGGCGCGTCGCCGCCGGCGCGATTGCCAAAAAAATTCTCCGCACAAAGTTCGGCGTCGAGGTGCTCGCGTACGTGAAACAAGTCCAGCGGCTCATGGCTGACGTTGATCCCGAACGCGTGAAGTTCAAACAGATTGAGTCGAACATCGTCCGCTGTCCTGACTCGGCGATGGCGGAGAAAATGATCCGCCTCATCGAGAAGACCCGGAAGCAAGGCGACACCGTCGGCGGCATCGTCGAAGGCGTCGCGCGCGGCGTGCCGCCGGGCTGGGGCGAACCGGTGTTCGACCGACTCGAAGCGGACTTGGGAAAAGCCATGCTGAGTCTGCCGGCCTCGAAAGCGTTTGAGATCGGCTCGGGCTTTGGTGGGATTTTGCTTACGGGCCGGCAACACAACGACGCGTTCCGCGCTCGTCGCGGCAAAGTTATCACGACGTCCAATTACTCCGGCGGCATCCAGGGCGGCATCTCCAACGGCCAGACGATTTATTTCCGCGTCGCGTTCAAGCCCGTCGCCACGGTGATGCACAAGCAAGACACCGTGAATGAAGGTTTTCACAACACGACCATCACCGGTCGCGGCCGTCACGACCCGTGCGTGTTACCGCGCGCCGTCCCGATGGTCGAAGCGATGACCGCGCTCGTGCTGGTGGACCATGCGCTCCGTCACAAAGCGCAGTGCGGCTGAGATGCGTGGAAGAGCGCGGACGCCTCGTCCGCGAGTATCAGCCTTCAAAGTTTCGAGCGGACGAGGCGTCCGCGCTCCGTCGCGAAACGGGATGGTCCGTCGCTATTTTCCAACCTGCGAATTCGTCGGATCGAGATAATCGCGCCGCAGTTCGTTGAACTTCGCCACCGGCAGTTCCACAAATCCGCCCTGCGGTTTGAGCTTCTTCCACTTCTTCTCCAGTCGGTTGATGCGCTTGGGCGTCGTGGGATGCGAACTGAAAGCCTTCGAGTGCGAATCCTCCTCGTCCTCCTCCTTCGCCTCGAACGCTTTGAACTTCTCGAACATCGAAATCATTCCGTGCGGATTTACGTTCGCCTTCACGAGATAATTCCAGCCCACGTCATCCGCCTCGGTCTCGTAATCCTGGGAAAAATTCTGTTCGACGAGCATGGCGGAAGTTCCGCTCACCAGTCCGGCGAAACCGCGCCCGCTCCCGCCAAGCATCCCGAACACGAGCAACGGCCCGGCGCTGGCGATCTGCTGGCGGAAGCCGTGCTTCTCCGTCACGTGCGCCAGTTCATGCGCCAGCACGCCCACGATTTCCTCCGGCTTGTCCGCCAGCGCGAGCAATCCCGTGCAAACCACCACGTGACCACCGGGCAACGCGAAGGCGTTGGGCGTCGCCTCGTTCACCAGATGAAACGTGAACTGCATCTGCCCGTTGCCGACCACATCCGTCAACGGCTTCGCGAGCGCGGCGAGTTCGTCCACCTTGTTCGTGTCATCCACGAAATCGAATTCTGTTTTCAAAGTGGCGAGCTGGGCGTCGCCCACTTTTTTCTCCTGCG
The DNA here is from genome assembly GCA_004297495.1 of Verrucomicrobiota bacterium. Classification (GTDB taxonomy): domain Bacteria; phylum Verrucomicrobiota; class Verrucomicrobiia; order Limisphaerales; family JADLHS01; genus SCTL01. Next base: position 854 of record SCTL01000095.1, on the reverse strand, counting down.
CCGGCGTGATGCGGTTCACCACCGCGCGCACAGCCAGACCCGTCCCGATCCAGATGAGGCAGACCACCAACCCGCACGCGCCCGCGAACCAGGCCGTGAGCTTCAATCGCTTCGCGGTCTCGCGCCGCCCCAGGATTCGCACCGCCTGCTCGCGCACGTGGCTGCCGCTGCCCAGCAACGCGCGGTCATCGAAGACCACTTCGTCCGTCGTGAAAATCTCCCAGTCTGGCAACGCCGGATCGCTGAAGCGGATTCGCTCATCCTTGCCTTCGCCGAGCCGCACGCGCACGCGCACGAGCGGAATCTCCACGCGGGTCTGTTGCGATTGAAAGTAGAGCGTGTGCTCGTCAAACCACAAAACGCCGTGCGCGACCTCGCTACCGAGGTCCGGATGGTACGCGTGCGCCTCGTAGGATTGCCGTCCGGAATTCACGGCGAAAGCTTCGCATCCCCACCCGGCAAATCAAGCCTCCGGATGCGGTCGGTGGATTGCAAATCGTGCAACAGCTCCGAAACGCTTTTTGTCTGTCCGGGCAAAACCAAATCCGGCGCGATCTCGCTCAATGGTTCCAGCACAAACCGCCGCAGATGCGCCCGTGGATGCGGCAAGGTGAGTTCCGGCGTCGCGCGCGTTTCGTTTCCAAACGCAATCAAATCCAAATCCAGCGGGCGCGCTTCGTTCAGAACCTTCTTCGGCTGGCGACCAAATTCCTTTTCCACTTCGCGCAACTTCGCGAGCAATGATTCGGGTGTTTCTTTCTCGCGCGGCATAAATCCGACGACTGCGTTCACAAAATTCGGCGAACCGGGCGGACATTCTATCGGTGCAGTTTCATGGAGCGAAGATTTGCGGA
>SCTL01000094.1 GCA_004297495.1 Verrucomicrobiota bacterium | reverse complement strand
GTGAACTTCACGCCCGCGTTCGTCTCGCCGGTCCACAGTTGACCGCGCATCACCAACCCGTCGCTGCCCGCCGCTGAAACCTCCCCCGCCTCGGGCCGCGAGAGTCCGGCCAGAAAATTGAGCGTGCCGCGCTTGCTCGCGGTCAACCGCACCACAAGCACTTGATCCGCGTGGCTGGAAAAAATTTCGCGCTCGAACTTCACGCCGTCGCGCTCGTAACTCACCCGCGCCGTTGCGGTTTCCAAATCGAGTTCGCGCCGGTAATTCTTGATCGCAGAATTTGTTCCCTCGCCAAACGCCAGCTTGAGATCGCCGAGCGTCTCATAACTGCCATACGCCACACGCCCGCCGTGCCCGCGATTCGAGCCGACGCCCTGGCAAACCAGCGTGCGATTCGCCAGCTTCTGCGCCTCCGCGTATTTGCCCTCGAACAGCAGCTTGCGAATCTCCGGCAACGCTTCGAGCGCCTTGGGATTATCCGCGTCCTGCGGCGCGCCCGACCAGAGTGAATCCTCATTCAGTTGCAAACGCTCCGATTCCACGCCGCCAAAAATCATCGCGCCCAATCTTCCATTCCCCACCGGCAACGCCTCGTTCCAATTCTTCGCCGGCTGTTGATACCACAACTTGAGCGGCGATTCCGCGAAGCTCGCTTGCAAAGAATTCAGTAGGCAGAAGAGCGAGAGGAAGAGTTTGATGAATCGTCCGCCCTCACCCTGACCCTCTCCCCCAGGAGAGGGAACAGCCGTCGCTCGCTTCTTAGTTTGCCGGAGACTGTCGGGCAAGCTCAGCCGCGGGTTTTCGCCGGAGATTGCGAACGATTCTCCCTCTCCCCGGGGGAGAGGGCCGGGGTGAGGGCGAGCGTGACCATAAATTTTTGTATCCGCATGCATACGAATCACCGCGCGAGCGTAACGCTCATCAACCCGATGACAACTTCATTCGCCAGCGCGCGCACCGTGAGCGATTTCAATTCCTTCGCCGGATCGAGCGGCAAATCCAGCACCGTCGCCGCGCCGCCGGGCACTTTGCCGCCCCGGCTCTTGAAGGATTCCATTTCCAGCACGCGGATTTTTCCCGTCTTCAAATCCACGCGCGGCGGTAGCGGGCCGTCGTAGCGGAACGCGTAGTCATCAATGAAATAATCCTGATCAATCGGCCACCACGTCGTTGGATTGCGCAACGCCAGCCGCGCCGTCGTTCCGTCGGCGTAGGTCACGATGACTTCGCCGTTATCAATTCCCGTCTGCATCGGATTCGTCGAGCCAGCCATGAGCAGAAAGGCGCGCAAAGATTTTCCAGCGAGTGGCACGGAAACTTCGCGCGGATAATTGTCCCACTGGGAAATAAACACCACATTCTTCGCGCCCGCCTCGCCCGGCGTCTCGAACGGCACACCATTCGGCAAAGTGAACCGGCCCGCGCCCTTTCTAGCCAGCGCGTGCAGGCCGGAATCATCCACATCAAAAGTCGTCTTTGGCAAACACCAGCTTCCAATTCCCTGCTTCGGCAACGCCAGCGAGCAAAACGGCGAACGCGGCGAGAGATAGTCGTTGCGGAAGATTTGGGTGACCCGGTCGTTGAAGATGGCAGCGAGAGAAATCATTTCCAA
>SCTL01000093.1 GCA_004297495.1 Verrucomicrobiota bacterium | reverse complement strand
TTGGCTTACATGACGAACCGGACTTACCGGCACTTGGAGGGCGTAACCACGTTGACCAATGATGTGCAAAAATGGGGGCCATGGGCTGGCGGGCTGATAACTGGGGCAGAAAGCGAACATGATGAACTGTTGCATCCGTCACCACGGATATATGCTGTCTCCCCGAGCGGCGGAGTGAGTTTTGTCAAACTTGGAATTGCGCCTGAGGACTTCGACTTGATCAAATCGAACCAAGATTTGTATATCTCCGCTTACAATGACGGAATGATTCTAAAATTGTCCCGCAACTGGCTCACGAATTACATTGGGGATATGCTAGTAACACAGGAGGGCTTGAGTCCGTTCGCACCGGCAGTATTCATCGCCAAGTGGAATCCGACCAACTCTGCTTTTGAAACGAGAAGAATTTCCGCGCCCGCATTTGCTAATTCGGGTTTTGAACACGCCACCTTTGCACCAATCAATCTGCCCAACCTGCCTTTGCCATGAAAACTATCTGGCCTGCCATTACACTTGTCCTTGGGTTGCAGATCGCTTTTCGATCCACAACATCGGGGCAAGGCACGTTCACCTACGATCAGCAATCCTCCACCGAAGCCTTTCCCGGTGAGACCGGCTCCATCATCCAACAATCACAACCGATCGGCCAGTCATTCACCCCCGGCTTTTCCGAAGTCGGATTCGTCCGGCTCAGGCTGGCGGATGTTGGCTTCACCAGTCTCGGGGCCACGCTGTTTATCAATTTGCGCTCCGACTCGATCACGGGTGCCGTATTGTCGGCAAGCGCGCCGGTTGATATTCCAAACGGCTTCGGGTTGAGTACGAACGGATACGTAAATTTCTTCTTCACCAATGCCATCCCGGTTACTGCCGGCCTGACTTACTTTTTTCAACCAATCGTTCAGATCGGTGACCCGGTTCAACTCGGTGGACACAACGGCTTCGGCTATGCCGGTGGAATGGCCTATGTTCTCGGCGCACCGATCACGCCAAACGATTTTTGGTTTCGCGAAGGCACTTACAACGTGCCTGAGCCGTCATCGGTCAGCTTGGTTTTGATTGGCTTCGGTGCGCTGATTCATCGCCGAAAGAGATTTGTGTGAAATGCGTCGCGTCCATTTTTTGCATGATGCTGGGGTTGGTTTGTGCGGCCTGCGCACAAGGCACGTTCAGCTTCGATCAACAATCATCAACCGAGTCCACACTCGGCGAAGGCGCGGTTGCGATTCAAACCAACCAACCGCTGGGCCAATCGTTCACGCCTACTTTCGATTCACTGAATTTTATCAGACTTTACTTGCTTGATGGAGTAGCCAATGGCAGTGGCGCTACTGTCTTGATCAACCTGAGAACCAATTCAATCACCGGGCCGATCTTAAGCTCAACCGACCCGGTTGCATTGCCAGATCATTTCGCTGGCGCGACCAATTTTTTCTTTCCTGTTTCGGTCCCATTGTCTCCTGGTGTCCTGTATTATTTCCAACCTGTCCTCCAGTCCGGAGATAGCTCGTTCACCGTTAACTTCCACAACGGCTTTGGCTATACGGGTGGCAACGCATTTTTCCAAGGCACCCTTCGCCAGTTTGACGACCTCTGGTTTCGTGAAGGCACTTACAACGTGCCTGAGCCGTCATCGGTCGGCTTGGTTTTGATTGGCTTCGGGGCGTTGTTCTATCGCCGAAAGAGAATTGCGTAAAGGGGTCATTCCCGAGTCATGACAGTGACTCACCACACGCCGAGCTCGATCAATTGTCGCGTGGCTTTGCCGGCCCAATCGCGGTTGGCGGCGGGGCTGGCGGGGCTGGGATGCAGGATCACGCCAATCTGAACTTCGCCGTCGGTGAAAATTTCCTGCGCGCGTTTCTGGGCAAAGCCGCCCACGCCAATCAGCCATTCCGGTCGCAGAATCTTCACCACCCGCCGCAGATGTTCGTCGCACGCGGCGAACAGTGGGCGGGTTTCTTTCGCAGCGATCTTGTCAGGCGTCAGATTGCTTCCCGTCTCGCTCAGAAATGCGAGCGGGCAATAGTTGGCGACGAAGTGGTCGCGGAAAAATTTCTGCGGCGTTCCGAAGCGTTGTCGGAACAAACTCCAAAGTCGCGCGCCGCTGACTTCGGAGCGGTCGCAGTCGAAGCCGGTGATCAATCGCTTGGGATGTTCGCGCGCAGGCCTGCCGATGGGAGCGGAAATGCCGAGCCAGTCGCGCACCGCCGCGATTTCACCGAAGGGCACGCCGGTTTGCGCCATGCCGAACGGACCGGGGTTCATGCCGAGGAAGAGAATTTTTTTGCGCCCGCCGCCAAAGTTTTCCAAATACATCCGATGTGCGGGCCAGGCGTAGTCGAGGGGATTGTAGGTGTGAGTGACCGGCTTGGAAAAACGCAGAGCCGAGACGGCGTCGCGTAGTTCAGCGGCGGCAGTAATCAATTCCGCCGCACCACCGGCGGCTGAAGCGGCGCGGGTATTTGATTTAGACGAGTGCATTGGCGCGTGAGGATGCCTTCTGCGCTGGTCGCGTTCAAGAATTGGACACGCTGTCTTGCTCCGGGATGCGCGGGCAAATTTTCCTTTGCGATGGGAAAGGGGATTGCGCTGGAGCGGCGTTGAAATTAGTCTGGCCGGCAGATTGCTCTCTTAGAATCGCCCCGGACGCTCTCGCAGGTCATCGAAACGCGACGGGGCATGTTTGCAAGTGCCATGGCAACCACATTGAACACCGGCGAAGAAGCCCAACTGCAGCAGACGATTGAGATGTTCGAGGTGATCACTCAATCGCAGCCGCAGGACTATCAATCGCTGGAAATCCTCAAGGAAGCTTACAGCAAACTCGGCCGCGAGACGGACGTGATCAACACGTCCAAGCGCATCGCCGAGGCGTACGTGCAGATGGGCCAATACTCCTCCGCGATCCTGGAGTACGAAACCATCCTCCAACGATTTCCCAACGACGATGCGGCACAGAAGGCGTTGCGCGATCTCGAAGCCAAGGCCGGCAACGTAAATGTCGGCGCGGTCGAGCCCGCGGCCATCGCCATGAAGGAACCGCCGCCGACCAAAGCGCCGGTTGTGAGCGGCGCGAAGACCGAGACCAAGCCCCCCGCCAAAACCGCGGCGCCGCTGGTGGACGTCGAGGATGGCCGCAAGACG
>SCTL01000092.1 GCA_004297495.1 Verrucomicrobiota bacterium | reverse complement strand
CGTCAAATCCCAGGTGGCGCTGTTGGCGACTGTCAACCCGCCGCTGCCTCTCTTGAAAAAGGAACCGCTGCCGGAAATGGTACCGCTGATCACCGCATTGGCCGCGCCCGTGACCGTGACCAGGTTTCCACCTTTGGTCAGGGTCTGGCTGAGGACCAGCTTGCCCGCCGCCGCATTGAACGTTTGTGCTCCGCTCATAGTGATCGGCACGTTCACGGTTTGCGTGCTGGCAGAAAGATTGAGAATGCCGTTGGCGGTGAGAGTCAGCACGCTGCTGTTGGCCGTGCCCAGCGTGAAGCTGCCCGCCGTGGCGTCAAAGGTCATGCCGATGACGCTGAAGTTGCTGTCCAGATTCGGCGTCGGACGCGTCGTGCCCGCGAAGGTCACGGCGTCACCGGAGGATGCGGGAGTGGCGGTGTTCCAGTTCGGGCTGGTGGTCCAGTTGTCATCGGCGCCCGCGCCCACCCAGACCTCGTTGGTCGCCACCACGGTGTTCGTCACGGTGTAAGCCGGGCTGTTCAACCCCGAGTTGGCTTTCGCGACCACCGCCAGCAGCTTGACGCCGGGCGCGGTGCCGGCCGCAACGGTGAAGGTGTTCGTGTAAACATTGGGAGTGGCGGAAAGGACCAGCGTGGCGGTCGCCGAGTCGCCAATCTGGCTGGCATCGGCTACGACGTTGGTCACCGAGCCGGTGCCGGGTGTCACGGTGGCAGTCACAGTCACCTTCTGATTGCGCACCAAGGTCGCGGGGGAGGAGGTCGCCGTCACTGTCGGCGCTGTCGCCGGCGTGTAGTGCAACACGAGGTTGTTGCCGACCTGTTGCACCGAGAAGCTCAGATAGTTTCCGGGGGTCGTGCCGTCCCACGCGAGCGAAGGCGTCGTGCCCATCGTCGTCGTGCCGGTGACGGAACACAGGACATAATCCGCCACGGTGCTCAGATTCGCCGCACCGCTCAGCGCCTTGACGCGGATGACGGTGGAACTACTCACGGTCAGATTGCCGCTTACGACCACCTGGTCATTCCCGCTGTTGTAGGTCGTGCTCAAGTCGAGACGAATCGAGCCGCCCCCGCTCATGTCCAGGTCGTTGTTGAAAGTCAACGTGCCAACGGTCCCGTCAGTCGCCGGATAAATGGCCACGCTGGCTGCGGCAACCACCGAGCCATTGACCGCGCCCTCGCCGGACATGGGATTCTGGACGTTGCCGCCGGTCACAGCGGACACATCAAACGTCCGGCCGGACGGAATCACCACCTGACTGGCCAGCGTCGCACTGCCGCTCAGCGCGAGAGTGCCACCGCTGATAACCGTGTTGCCCGTGTAAGTGCTCGCGCCCGACAACGTGAGCGTGCCCGCGCCGTTCTTGGTCAAGCCACCACCGCCGCCGCCATTGAGCAACGACTGCCCGATGGTGATGTCGAAGCCAGCCGTATCAATGATCGCTCCGCCAGCATTGATATTGGCCGCGCTCAAGCCCTGCATGAAAGTGGCCGTCGTCGCCGTCGGTTTGAGCGTGCCGCCGTTGAAGTTGAAGTTGCCCGTGCCAGCAACGCTCGTCTTGCCGATCTGCGGCACCTTGACGGTTCCGCA
>SCTL01000091.1 GCA_004297495.1 Verrucomicrobiota bacterium | reverse complement strand
GCCTTCTCCATGAACTCCGCGAGCCGCCGCAACGTGACTTCCAGCACGCCGCCCGTTTCGCCCGCGCGCACCATGTTGAGATAAAGCGGGCTGAAAATCTTTGGATGCAACGCCAGCGCCTCGGTCAACGAACTGCCGCCTTCGATGGAATCGCCGATCTCACGGAGGACATTTTTCAGGACGGGCTTGCGTTCCTGTTGTTCGAGAATTCGCAACCCGCGCAGCAACGGCATTCCGGCATCAATCAACGTGGCCAGTTGTCGCGTGAGCACGGCGAGCGCACGCGGCTTCACGCGTCCGCCGACGAATGGCAGCGAGAGACTTCTGGCGCGTGAAAATGGTTTTACCCGGTCGCGTGCGGTCATGCCCCAACGCCGCTCCGCGATGCGCGTGGGAAACAAACCCATTTCCTTGATGCGCCGAAGCGCCTCGCTCTGACTGGCGACCTCGATTGTGCCGCGAGAATTTGCGCCGTTGGCACTGACGGCTTCGTAGGTGTAGCTGCTCATAGGCTTTAATTGGTCTGACCAGACAGCCGGAAATTCGTCACGCGCGTGAGAGAGTGGCGCCGTTCGGAATTGAGTCAGCGGCGGTCTGCCGACGCGCCGCCACGGAATAATCCCAAAGGGATTCAATCATTCAGCCCAGTGGTTGCGAGGCACGAGCTACCCTGGGTCAAAGGTCGAAGAGATTATTTTCAACCTCAACGTGGGTTGCATCGCCGTTGCCAAAAATTGATTCAACCCCGTTGGGGTAGATTCCGTTTTGTTCCGTTACCCAGCGTAACCCCTCCTTCGTCGTGGTAACGCTGGGCTGAATGATTGAATCCCTTTGGGATTCTCAAACGGATCGGGACGCGGATGGTAGTAACGCCTGTCACTCCTTCGCGCCGACGCGGTAGAAGTAAGCGCCGGCGTTGGTGGCAGTGGAATCCAGATAAGCTGTTGTGCTGCTTTGGCCGGGAAGATTCGTGGCGATGGTGGAGAACGTGGGCAGATTCGTCGCGCGCTCCAGCCAGTAAGTCCGGGTGGTGACGCTTTGCCAGCGGAGCGTGAGGCCGGAGACGTCGCCGGTGGGGGAAAAGAGTTTCAACACTGACGCGGCGTTGGTGGGAATTGTTCCCGCGCGCCACTCCTGCCAGTTGTTGTGCCCGTCGCCGTCGGTGTCGGCAGAATCGGTCGAGCCATTGATGGGCAGACCGTATTGCTGCAACCACGCGTAGGAAATCTGTGAGACGGGCGATTGAAATTCATACGCACCGATGTCCACCGTGCCGCCGACGATGCGAGGATTGCCTTCCAGGTCCGGGAAGTTGGTCGCGTAGGCGTTGTAGCCGGCGTTGATGCAGGGAGAGTTGGGTTGCAAGCGGAAATTTCCATTCGCGGCATCAACGAACAACGGCACATTGGTCAGGTTCTGTGCGCCAGAAGTCGGCAAAGGCAGGGTGTCGCAGTAATTCATTCCGGCACCGAGATTGGTATCAACATTCACCGGGAAATTATCGTAGATGATGCTGTTCTTAGCCGTGCCCGTAAATCCACCACCGTTATCGCTCGCAGTGTTCTGCCAGATCACGCAATTACTGAATTTGGGACCGGCAGCGCCCGCGTAATTGCTCGCAGAGTTCCAAGCAATCACACAGTTGATCACGGATCCGGAAGCATCAATGCCACCCGCGCGAAGTGCTTGGTTGTTTGTCACCACGCAATTGACGACGCGGCCATCAAGTGAAAAAACTCCTCCGATCCCTCCACCTCGTCCACCCGCAATATTTGCCGAGAAGACGCAGTTGCTAGGCGTTGCTGCATAACATCCGCCTCCATCTGCTGAGGCGAAATTACTCATGATGAGGGAATCATACAGGTACGCACTGTTCACTCCACCGCCTTGGGAGGCGCTGTTACTGTAGATGAGGCAACCGTAAACGAAGCTGCCGTATACCCCGCCGCCTTTCCCACCGGAAGCAATGTTGTTTGAGACTACACAATTCCGCAACGCCACGCCGGATGCACCGCCACCACCATAGACTGCGGAGTTGCCGGTAAGAATGCAGTTCGTGACTCTCGAAGCAGAATTGGCGTCGAAGGCCATGCCAATGACACCGCCCCCAGACATCTCCGAGATGATGTTTCCCGTATCGCGTGTAGCACCACCGGTAAGAGTGAAGCCAGATAGCACGGCGCCATTCGTAAGAAACGCGCACCGCACCGCACTGTCGCCTATCACTGGATTTCCAATGATCATCGTCACTTC
>SCTL01000090.1 GCA_004297495.1 Verrucomicrobiota bacterium | reverse complement strand
CCGACGGATTTTGCAGCGTTAATCCGGCGGGCATCACCGCGTATCTCTCGAACAACGTTGCGAACTCCTCGATTGACATCGTCGTGACCGCGATTCCTGCGCTCGTCTGGCGCGGCACGCCCACGGGCGACTGGTCCATCGGCGGCTCGGCCAACTGGCTCAACGGCGCGACGCCCACGGCCTACACGGAAACCTCCGGTCAGGGACCGTTCGTTATCTTCGACGACACGGCGGCGGGCACGGCCACGGTCAATCTCACCACCACGGTCACGCCCAAAGGTGTCACGGTGAACAGCACCACCAAGAGTTACACCTTCACCGGCACCGGCCTGGTGAGCAGCAACGGCAGTTGGGTCAAGGACGGCACCAGCACCTTCACGCTCGCGAACAGCGGCTCGAACAACATCGCCAGCACCATCACTGTCAACGCCGGCGCAATTTCCGTCGGTAACGGCGGCACGTCGGGCAACCTCGGCGGCGCGACGGTGAACCTCACGACTTCCAGCACTTCGCTGATTCTGAATCGCAGCGACAACGTCACCGTGCCCAACGCCATCAGCGGCAGTGGCTCGATCGTCAAGCAGGCGGCCAGCACCGCCACGCTCACGGGCGTGGGCAACATTGGCGGCGCCGTCACTGTCAACGCCGGCACACTCGCGCTCGGGCCGAGCGGCACGATCACGGTTTCCGGCGACGTCACCGGCAGCGGCGCGTTCGGCGTGAACGGCCCCGGCACGGTCGTCCTGAGCAGTGGCACCGTCACCTACAGTGGCGGCACCGTCATCACCAACGGCACCTTGCGACTCGACGCCGCGTTCCCGCCCTCGGGCACCATCGCGGATTTCGGCACGCTCGCCATCGGCGTGAGCGGCACGCTGGCCACCAGTGTGTTCGGCACGGGCGGCATCACGGCCTTGAACAGTTCCGCGCTCACTTTGAGTGGCGCGAATACTTATTCCGGCCCGACGGTGATTCTCGGCGGTTCGGTGGATGCCACGGCTTCCACTTATTCGCCAGCGAGCGTGCTGACGTTGGGAAGCCTGATTGGAAGCAATGACGTAGCGACGGCGAACTTCACCGCAGGCAATCCGACCCTCGCCGGTCTGCGCGCGGGCGGCAACGACGTGATTAATCAAGACACCGTCAACTTGCCTGCTGGCGGCCAGACGCTCACGATCAATGGCAACGTCACCGTCGGAAATCCCTCGCCGGTCTCCGCCGTCGCGCGACTGCAAGTCACCGGCACGGGCGCGAGCGTGATCATCAACACCAACGGCGGCACCGTGCAACTCGGCTTGGGAGCATTTGGTTCGGGCGTGAATCCTGATTACGTCGTTGCTGACTTCTCACAGATTGACAATCTCATCATGAACCTCGGCACCACCGGCGTGGTCAATCTCGGCACGCTCGATGGCAACCCCGGTCCGCCGAACGGCGCGACGGTGCTCAACCAATTAAAACTGGCCGCAGTTTCTAATTACATCTCTGCCGGTTCGATCAACGTCGGCGCCGGTGGTCGCCAGCTCATTCCTGAATTCCGTCTCGGCGCGGGCACGAACATCATCAACGCCGACACGTTTACCGTCGGCGCGGGCGGGCGTGATGGTGGTTATCTGTTGTTCGACGGTGCGACCGGCGGCCTGCGCCTGCGCGCCAACGACGGCGTTTCACGCGTCGCGTTCCGCGAGGGCTACAACCCTCCCACCGGCACCGGCGCATCCATCACCAACACGGTTGATCTCACCGGCCATCCGGCGGACCTGCTCTTGAGTTCACTGATCATCGGCGATTACAACAACGCGGGTGTTTACCAGAACACGTTCTCCTTCGATCAAGGCGTGCTGGACACGTTGTCCACGAGCCTCTCGGTGATTCGCAACAACAACGGCAACGCGGCGGCCAGCGGCAGCACGCTGACCATCAATGGCGGCACCGCGTCGCTCGGCGCGGTGAACCTTACGGCCAGTGTCGCTTACGGCACGCTGAACGTCGCCAACACCACCAGCCTCACCGTCTCGAACATCACTTCGCCCGGCACCGGTCTGGCGACCTTCGACATCAACAACACGCCGCTCAATCTCGACCTCGGCACAAGCGGCGGGTTGGCCACGCCGGCGGTCAACGTGGACACGTTCAACGCGAGCGGATCAGTGCCGATCAATATTTCCGGCACCGGATTCCTCGTCGGCCAGCAAGTGTTGATCAAGTAC
>SCTL01000089.1 GCA_004297495.1 Verrucomicrobiota bacterium | reverse complement strand
CGTAACCGCTGCCGGTGACGAAATCCTGAACCGTCGTGTGAAAACCAGTTTGCGAATCGAGCAGCACGTTCACGAGCGGCGCGATGGCCCAGGCGTGCGGGATCACCCAGATCACTTCCGGCTGGAACTCCGCAAGCGCCGCGCGCAACTGGCCCGCCGCCCAGCGCGACCAGAAATTTTCCAGCAGCCACGCGCGTTGATGCGCCCAGCGTTCGTTCGGGTAAAGCTTCGGCGGAATCGTCGCGACGCGATGCGCGCAAACCTTTTGCCCGAAGCGCTGATCACGCTCCGCCAAACAGCTCCACCAGAATAATTTTTCCACCGGCCAGTCTTTGAGCATCTGGCGCGCGACTGCCGGCCCGCCGCCGGAGGCGTTCGGCGGAAATTCCGTGGCGACGAGCAGTCTGGGAAATTCGGCGGTCATTTGAAGGCCCAGCGTTGCGTGTTTTCGTCGAGTCGTCCGCGAGCCTTGAGCCGGCGCAAGCGGCAATACTCAATCGCGATCAACGTGTGATGCACCGGCCCACTGATGGCGGCGAAAGGAAAGATACGCCCCTCGCGCCGCCATTGATCGCGGAGCGTGCGCAGGAAATCGCGCGTCAAGCGCAGGAACGCCGTGCGAAAAGGATGCTGCCGGATGTCCTGCCAACTGACGGGCCACGGACGGTTTTCCCAGCGCCAGCAATTGAGCGCCGCCGGTTCATCGAGCAGCGAGCGGGCGATGCGCGCGCGCCAGCGATAGGCTTGTTTGCGAAAGATCAGATTCACCAAGCCGTAGGATTTGCGCTTGGGTTGATGATGCAGGACGAGATCGGTCGTCTCCCACGCGCCATCGGGAACGGGGGTTTGCTCGACCATGCCGAAGAAGCGGACGCGCTGGCGGTGAAAAAGAAAATGCCGGCCCGCCGGCCAGCGGCGCGAGACAGCGCGCGTGCCGTTCCAGAGCGGCCAGACGCAGGTGAAGCCAGAAATGTTTTCCGGTGGCTCCGCTCCGGCGCGAAATTTTTTCAGCCAGTCCCTCATCGCTTCGCTGGGTAGCTCATCGGCATCCAGACGCAGAATCCAATCGTGCGCGGCTTTTCCCCACGCGAGCGGCCAGTGCGGCTCTTGTTGAAAATCGCGCGGGGCTTCAAAGAATTTTCCGCCGGCTTTTTCCACGAGGGCGCGGACGTTGGTTTCATCCGGCCCGTCATGCACCACCACGAGATCATCGTAAAGTCCCGCCGCATGCTGGAGCAGGCGCGCCAAAAGATCGCCTTCCTGGAAGACGCAGACGACGAGAGAAATGCGCGGCATGGCGGAAACGTTCAGGGCCGGCGTTGGCAGACGAGCTTTTCAAAATCGCGGACGAACATCGCGTTGCCGCTGCCGTTCCAGCCGTCGAGGCCGAGTTGCACGCAGGTGAAACCCATGGCGTTGAGTTGCGCCGCGATGGGCGCGAAGAGCATCGCGCCCGAGTAGGGAGATTTTACGACGGCCACTTCAAGGAAGACCACGCGCGTCCGCTTGAGCGTCTCGGTCGCACCGGCGAGCACGAGGCCTTCCGCGCCCTGCACATCCATCCAGAGCAGATCAATGCTGCGCAACGCGGCGGCTTCGCGATCCAGCGTGCTTAACTCGACTTCAAACGATTTGCAACCCGTCTGGTCAGTCTGGTTGAACGTGGCGAATTCCCCGGCATCCGGTTTCAGAATCGAGCCATTGCCGCCGAGTTCCATTTCGTAAAACGTCGTGCGGCCTGACGCGTCGCTGAGCGCCAGTTTCGCGCAGGTGACGCGGGGTGAGTCCTGAAATTTTTTGCTAATGTGCGCGAACGCCGGCGGATTCGGCTCGAAACAGAGAAAGCGCGCGTTGGGATACGCGGCGTGCATCCGCTCCACTTCATCCGCTTCCGCCGCGCCGACGATCACGATCTGCGAAATCTCGTCCGCGCCGGTGTGCAAATAGGTGTGCAATTGCCGCTCGGCTTCGAGTTGGGCGTATTCGTACGGCGGCGGCAATTTCATCTCCGGGTGGGCGAAATAATTCTGCCCGAGCCGCCGTCGCAACCTCCGCAGCACCGGCGAGTACACCGGGCGAAACGCGTCGTAGAGCCTGGCATTCAGACTTTGATTCATGCACGGATATTGGTCGCGGACGGGCCGTCGTTTCAAGCAATACTGCGCGCCGGGCAGCGGGCGGGCCAGTTCAGCCGGTCCTCGCCCGTCGCCGCCACTGGTGAATTCTCACGCGCAGATGCGCCGGGCCGAGCGCGAAAAATTCCCCGAAGGAATGGCCCAACTGGTGCGCGTCCAGATACGAGGCGGTTTCGCGCGCGCGCGCCAGGTCGGCGGCGGCAAACGGATTGTCGCGTCCGGCGAGGACGCTTTGCAGGACGCGCTCCAGGCGGTCAGTCGAAACTTCCGCATCCGCGAGCCGGCGGATGTGGGTTTGCGCGGCGCGGCCCATTCGCTCGCGCAAGGCCGCGTCGGCGGCGAGTTGCAACAGTGCGCGGGCCATCGCGGCGGGTGTGCTGGCCACAAAACCACACTCGCCGTGACTCACGAGTTCGATCTGCGCCTGATCGAGCCACGGCACCGAATGAGTCACGACGGGCCGGCCCAGATTCATCGGCTCGGCGATGCCATAGCCAAAGCTTTCGCCCATCCGCGATGTGTGCAACACCACGTCGAGCGCGGAGAGCGTGAGCCGCAGGGCTTCCGGGCTGCCCGTCGCCGGCAGCATGATGAAATGCGCGGCATCCGGCGAACGGCGCAACTGCTCCGCGACTTCCGCTGGCGGTTCGCGCAGGAGCAGTTTCAGATTGCGCTGTTGTTTCAACGCGCGCCGAAACGCCGCGAGCGGCAGATCGGTCCACTTGTTCGGGTCGGGTCGCGAAAGGCGACCGAATAAAACTTCATCCTCACGCACGCCGAGTTCGCGGCGGAACTTCTGACATTCGCCGGGCGAACACGGCTCGACCGGATCGAGCGGATAAACGGCGACGCTGGCGCGTTGGAAAAAATTTTCATCAAGCGGTCGAAACACACGCCGCGCGGCCTGCACGCAACTCGTCCACGAGATGAACAGGCGAAAATCTGTCCAGTTGTTTTCCTTGGAGTTGTAGAGCTGGCCGAAGATGTTCGTCTGGACGACGGGAATTTTTTTGGGCAACAGCGTGAGAGCTTCACCCAAGACATCGCCCTCGTGGGCGTGACCGGGCGCGTGGGCGTGAATGATTTCGGGCGCAAGCTCGCGCAACGTATTGGCGATGGCGGCGGCGTTGGCTTCCACCACTCGCACCGGAACGCCGTGTGATTCCAGTTGCGCGCGACGCGGGCCATCTTTGAGTGTGAGAACGGAAACGTCGAGTCCGCGCGCTTTCAATCCGGCAGCCCAGCGGCACGCGGCCTTCTCCGTGCCACCGAGGCCGAGGGTGTTGAGGAAGGCGACGACGTTCATTGCGTGCAAACAACTCGCATTGCTTTGCGCGCCGCTACGAATTCATTGAAGGCAGACATGTGCAAATGATTCCCAACAAATGAAAGTCGAAAGCCCTCCAGTTTAGCAATTGAAATAAGAGGGTGCTGGCCTGCGCCAGCACCCTCACACCGCCGTTTGACTAAGATTACGAACCTAGTCTCGGGTACCATCCGAAGTTTCAACCGGGCGTTACCGCGTTACGGAGTTGGTGACGCACATGGTTAGAGTCGCCCCAGCCGGAACAGTACTTGTTAGCACGTTAGTCGGACAGAGGAGTTGACAAAGAAGGGCTGCTTGCCCGGCAAAATACTCATCGGTAACGGGCACCGATAACGTGATTGCCTCCCAGGCTGGTGGCATTCTTTCGACATGAATATCCAGGAAAAGTCTGCTTAAACCAGGCTCATCCCAACTTCCGGCTCGGACCTCTGTGACGCTTGGCGGCGAAGTTACTCCATTGTCGCGCGCATTACGTGTAACATTGAATTGAAGCCCACCCGAAACGTTTCCAAGGTTGTCCACTTGAACCAGGGTGGACTCATGCCATGTTGAGATGGTCAAAGCACCGTTTATACGAGGCCCTCTGTTCATCATTACTCTATACCAGCCATTCGTTGGCGGATAAAAACAGATCGGAA
>SCTL01000088.1 GCA_004297495.1 Verrucomicrobiota bacterium | reverse complement strand
CAGCGGCTTCATGGGCGCGCTGCTCGGGGCGGGCAAGCGGTTGCTCACGGGCGAGTCGCTCTTCATGACAGTTTTTCAAAATCGCGGACAGGGCAAGAAACGCGTCGCGTTCGGCGCGCCGTATCCGGGGAAAATTATTCCGGTGAAACTTTCCGAGATCGGCGGCGAGATTTGGGCGCAGAAAGATTCCTTCCTCGTCGCGGCGAAAGGCGTGAGCGTCGGCATCGCGTTCAACAAACGCATGGGCGCGGGCCTGTTCGGCGGCGAAGGGTTCATCATGGAACGATTGCAGGGCGACGGCTGGTGCTTCCTCAACGCGGGCGGCAACATTTACGAACGCCAACTCGCGCCCGGCGAATTGTTGCGCGTGGATACTGGCTGCGTGGTCGGCTTTCAACCGAGCGTGGACTTCAACATCCAATACGTCGGCAAAATCAAATCGGCTTTGTTCGGCGGCGAAGGATTGTTCTTCGCCACGCTGCGCGGGCCGGGAAAAATCTGGCTGCAATCGCTCCCGTTGAGCCGCATGGCGGATCGCATCATGGCTGCCGCGCCGAAACACGGTGGCGGCGGACGCGAGGAAGGTTCGGTGCTGGGTGGGTTGGGTCGTCTGCTCGACGGCGACAATTCCTGAGCCGCGTTGCGACAACTTCCCCTTGGTTCGCAGCGAACCGCGAACCTCTCGGCGTAGCGAGAGTTCACCCGCCGACGCTACTCGTCGCCTTGCGTGGTCGCACTGGCATGCCGGTCTTCAACCGGCGTGCTGGGCTCCTCGCGCGGCGCTGCCGTTTCCGGCTCGCCTCGCGAGATGGCCAGATACAACGCCCAAATGCCAATGCCGCCGACAAGAACGAGCGGTACTAACCAGAGGTAAAACATAGGGCTTGCGAATCATTCTCGCCCGCCGACTCCGCCGTGTCAATTGGCCGGCGACACGAGTGAGCTGATCCAGTCGCCGCCGTTCTTTTCGTACGCCGCGAAGGCTTTCCCGCCGAGCGTTTCGCCAATGGAACGTTTCGTTTCATCGCTGATTGCTTGCAGGAGAGCCTGGCGCTGCTCGGCGGAAAAATCTTTGTTTGCCTGAATCAGTTTCGCCTGCGCCTGCGCGGTTCGCTGCATCTCGTAAACTGCCAGCGTCGTCTCCCCGGAAAGATTGAATCGCTCGCTCACTTTGCTGATCTGATCGAAGCGATAATCGCTGGCGCGTTCGTATTCGGGGTAACGTTCCGCGCCAAGAGCATCCTTGATTTGTGAATCCGCGCGGCGTTGGATTTCCTCGCGGCGCGCTTTCGATTTCTGGGAGTTGTCGCGGATGGACGCCTCTGCCTGCTCCCGCTCGTTGGTGAGACGCGCGATGGCGCGCAATTCGTTTTCGGAAAACTCCACGGCGG
>SCTL01000958.1 GCA_004297495.1 Verrucomicrobiota bacterium | reverse complement strand
TGGAATCGGGTTTATGATTCGAGCCGAGGCCGGGTCAGAGGGAGAGTTCCCGCCAACCGGTGACGAGAAGAATGGCCTTGCCTCGCGCGGCTTGGTCGTAGTGGACGCCGGAGCCGCCGCTGCTGGTGAAGCTGTTGGCAATGACCGCGCCGAACACGGAAGCGCCGCCGCTGATGGCGAAGTCGGCTTGCGGGGCGTTGATGGTGCCGATGAAATTGGCGGTGCCGTTGTAGGTCAGCGTCTTGCTGGTCGGCAATCCGAAGTATGCGAGGCTGGCGGGTGAGCCGCCGCCGTTCACGATTCCGCCTCCGGAAATGCTGCCCGTGCCGGCAACATAGAGTTTCAAGCTCGCGCCGGGTGCGATATAGACGTAGCCGCTGCCCGAGACAACAAAGTCGCCGGTCACCCAGAGCGTGGCGTCGCCGATGACGATCATGGGACGGGTCTTGTCATTGCTGACGAACGTGGACGCTTGATAGTTTCCAGACGTGAGATAGGTGATGTTGGAAACGCCCACGGCCGTTGTCGTGGGTATGGTCATGGGGCCGGTGGGTTCCGTGTTGGGTTGGAAACTGACGTTCATGTTGTCGTCGCTCCAGCCGGGTTCAACACCAACTTGGGTTGAGTTCCAGTTGAGGTCGCCCACGGCACCGCCGTTGACCGCAACGGTTCCTCCCGGTCCGGTCACGGCTGTGCCGTATAAGTGCGCGCTGCCGACATCAATGGCTTTGGGTTGCTTGGAGTTGGTGGCAATGCCGCCGTTGGCGAGGCGATTGGTGACGGGGTCGTAAGCGCCGAGCGAAGAGTCGAATCCATCCACGACGGCTCCGCCGCTGAGCCTGACCGGGCCGTTGGCGGCGATGGCGCGGCTGAAGAGGCTCGGCGGATTTGTGAGGCTGACTCTCACCAGGCGATTGATGTATTCGTGCTTCTCGAGCGGCGATTTGACGTGTCCGACAGAATAAATCGCGGGTGAGGTGCCGGTGATGTTGGAAATGGTGACGGAGTAATAACTGCCATCGGGCCAGGGGCTTTTCTTCCTGTCTTTAGTGTAAACGGTCTGCCCGTTCACAACGTCTTTGGTCCAGGAGTTCGCCGTCAGCCGGTCAGCGTCCTCATGCAAGTGTGTGAGGGTCTCCTCAATCCCCGCTTCCAGTACCGGGATGGCCGTGTTCCAGGCTGTCGCCCGCATGGATGCGCGGTTTCGGCTCGTGGTCAGGCCCAGATACGAGCAAAGCACGAATCCAGTCAACGCGCCGGTGATGACCGTAATGACCAGCGCGCTGCCTCGTTGGGAGTTGCGGGAGGTTGATTTCATGGCATCAGTTGCGGTTTCGAAAGGCGACTCTTGCGGACTGGACGCTTTCCGTGTTGGCTTTCGCGCCCAGAATCTTGCGCGAACAGACCCACGTGATCTGGATCACCCTGGCATCGGCAAGATAAAGCGGGTTGTAACACTCAAAAGTGTTGGATTGCACGGTGTGTTGATACACGGAGAACTGCAACGAATCGCAGTCGGTCAGGTAATTGTTGGTAGCACCGCCCGCGACCCGCATCACAGTGCGAGAGCCGGCGTCATGAAAGAATTCAACCGGCAAATTGTCTGCGTCCAGCACCCGAAGCCGGGTCGGGCTGAAGTCGGTCAGACCCCGGGCTTGGCGCAGTTCCTGTGACATCTTGTCGAGAGCAAGCTGGCTGGACTGTTCCAGGCTCACGTAGTTGCTCATGGCCGCGAAGCTCCGGCTCGAATACATGGACAACATCCCAACCGCCATCAGTAATACCGACCCCAATCCGCACGCGACGAGGATTTCCGTCAAGGTGAATGCCTGGAGCTGACGTGGCTTAATAGACATAGTTTTGTAGTCCAAATTTTGACACGTAGGTGGTCATTTGGCGGTGGCGATCAACATTGGCAGACTTCCAAGTCAGATCAATCCGAACCATAACCAGGTTGGTGGCGTAGGTTTCAGACATTGGCGCGTTGGTGATGCTCACCGTGCCTTGATAGACGAAACCGCTTAGGCTGTTCGTGTTGGTGGCATCAAAAGGGGCGGTAAAGGTGGTGGGGACGAAACCGGGCGTTTGGACGTCCTTCCAGTTCACCAAGCGGATCAATTCCATCCGCTCCTCCATGATTTGAGTGGAGCGCAGGTTTTCCCGGGCCAGCCGAACCACGGCGAAACCGGAAGTGAACCCCGCGAAGAGCGAAACCACCATGAACCCCAACAATCCTGCCGCCACCGCAACCTCTGCCAGGGTATAGGCCGATTGCTTCCGTTGCCGCCGCGTTTTCCATGTTTGTTTCAACTTCATAGACTTCAGGTCTCTCGGTTTCACAACATCGGTAGCCGGGTTTGGTCGGCTCAAGACGGGACGAACCCTACCGGGCCGTTCCCGGGCAGTCAATCGGGTAAGCCTTGAATTATTTCGGGAGAGATTCCGGAATTCTACCCACAGTCACCTCCTGACGGAGTAGCTTCAATGCTTCGTAACATATTATAGAATAGGCATTTGAAATAAAACAAGGCATAGCGTTCATAGTAGCATGATTGAATGTTGGCCCCAACCGGCAGTATGACTTGTCCCCTCAAAAAAGCTGCATTTTATGTCGCCCAAGGCAGGCTTGGACACCCCAAAACCAGCTTTATCGGGTAGAATCTGGACTCGGCGGGGTGAAACGGTTCGAGCCAAGCCTTCCCGGGAAGTCATCAGTTGCGCAACAACGGCTTGTGCTGCGTGCTGCAACCTTGACTTCTTGCGCGCTACTCGAAAAAGTTGCGCCGTGTTCAAACGCGTCGGCCATGTCCTCGTCATCACCGCTCTCATCGCGGCCATTGGCGGACATTGGGCCGTGCTGCAAACCGTGGCTTGGACGACCATGCTCGCGGACAACCTGCGCGAGTGTTCGCTGACTCAGGCGGTCGGGAAAACTTTCGACGGCAAGCATCCCTGCGTGCTGTGCAAACAAATCTCCGCCGGCAAGAAATCGGAAAAGAAAGCCGAGTTCACATTGGAACTGAAGAAACTCGAGTTTACCCACGCCGATCTGCGATTTGTCTTCGCCGCGCCGACAGCGTTCACCGTCCTAACCCAACGCACAGACACCATTCACGTATTTACCCAAGCCCCGCCGCTTCCCCCGCCCCGCTCAATTCTCCCGGGTTGATCTACTTGCTCGCAGGGCCACGCGAGCTTGTTTCCGTTTTGAAATCTAAATCGAGTTCCCGCCATCGCGGTCGCTCACACTCTGGAGAATTTTGAATGAAAGCTTTTAGTTTTGCAGTTTTGGCGGTCGCCTGTGCGCAACCGCTGTTCGCTTGTGATCTTTGCGCCATCTATTCCGCCGCCGAATCGCGCGGCGAATTGGGCACCGGCATCTACGCCGGCCTCGCCGAGCAGTTTACCCACTTCGGCACGTTGCAGGAAGACGGCGTGAAAGTTCCCAACACCGACTATCAATCCGAAGACAGTTCCATCACGCAGATTCTGCTCGGCTACAATTTCACCGAACGTTTCGGCGTGCAGTTCACCGCACCGTTCATCCATCGCGCGTTCCGCCGTTCGGAAGCGGGCGTGATCGAGGAGGGAAACGAGAGCGGCTTGGGCGACGTCTCGCTTGTGGCGCACTTTCAGCCAATCCGCCATGAAACGATGAACACGACCTTTGCGTGGAATCTGCTCGGCGGAATCAAAATGCCCACCGGCGATTCATCGCGCATCGCGGAGGAACTGAGCGAAACCCCGCCGCCCTACGGCGCAGTCGAGAGCGGCATTCACGGTCACGATCTCGCACTCGGCTCCGGCTCATGGGACGGCATCGTCGGCACGAGCATTTACGCGCGATGGAAGCGCGCGTTCTTCAGCGCCGCCACGCAATACAGCCTCCGCACGCGCGGCGACTTCGATTACCAATACGCCAACGACCTCACCTGGTCCGGCGGCCCGGGTGTGCTGCTCGTGCTCGACGATCTGACCACACTCTCGCTCCAAGCCAACGTCTCCGGCGAAACCAAGGGCCTTGATAACCTCGCCGGCACACCCGCCGAGGACACGGGCATCACGTCGGTCTTCCTCGGGCCGGAACTGCAATTCGAGTGGCGCGGCAAACTCAGCGCGGAACTCGGCGCGGATTTTCCCGTGAGCATTGACAACACGGCTTTGCAAATCGTCCCGGACTGGCGCGTGCGCGCGGCGTTCACCTGGCACTTCTGAAATCGAACTGAATTTCGGAGCGCTGGGCTTGAATTGCAGAGCTTCCTTTCCTCCGGCGGCGAACCCGGAGTTTTGCTTTGCGCATTCACTCAACCCGGCGCTCCGTCCATCTCCAACCAGTCCCGCGTTGCTTCTTCAAACTGGCCTCGTTAATTTCCCGCGCATGAAAATCATCCTCGCACTTTCCCTCTGCGCTACGCTCTCGCTCACGCTTCACGCTCAGGACGCCGCCAAAGCGCCGGTCGCGCTCCGCGCCAGCGTGGGTGAAGTGACCGACAACCGCACCACCGGCTCGTTCAACTCCGAATGCAAGGTCGAGTTGAAATTCACCGGCGACGCCGCGGCGGATGCCTCCACCGTCCGCAAAGTCACCGTCAAGAAAGCCGTGGACGAATCGGGTCGCGACTTGATTCCGAAAGAGAGCGATGACTCCTGGAGTTCTTCCAGTTCCAGCCACAAGAGCGGAGCGCTCAAGTATGAATTGAAATTGCGCAATCCCTCCCGCAACGCCACCGTCATCAAACTCGTCGAGGGCGAGGTCGAACTGTTCAATCCCACGCCCGCCAATGGCGGCATTCTCGTCATCAAAGACATTCTCAAACATCCCGCCGAGCCGGTGCAGAATCCCGTGCTCAAGAAATACGGCATCGAGTTGATGTATCTCACCAAGGAAAGTTACGAGGCCAAGAAGAAACAAATCGAGCAACAACAGAAGGACGCGGCGGGCGGCGCGATTGGCGAAGCGTTCGGTGATCTGTTCAAGGGCATGTTCGGCGGGATGATGTCCTCCGAATCCAAGAACAACCTCAAGCTCTACGTCAAAGACGCGGACAAGCGCGTCATCGAAGTGGAATTTCAGGATGCCAATGGCAAGGCGCTGAAACGCCGCAGCAGTTGGTCGTCTCAGGAAATGCGCAGTCAGGATTTTGACGCCGCACCGCCCGCCGACACCCAACTGCTGATTCAACTCGCCACGCCGGAAGCGACTCAGTCCTTTCCTTTCAAGGTTGAAAACATTCCGCTGCCTTGAACACTTCCGCCGCGGCTCCCAATTGCTGGCCCGCGTGTAGCCGCGTGGTGGTCTTCGCGCTCGCCGCGTCGTCCATCGCCTGTCTGCTGGTGGATTTTTACAAGCTGTGCCCGATGAGTTGGTTCACGGCTTTCATCTTTCTCCCGGCGCTGCTGATCCTGCTGGGCCTTGGTGTGTTTGATCGCACGCGCGGCGACGGTCACATCTGGCGCGCGGTGTGGATCGGGTTGCTCGGCGGATTGCTGGCGGCGGTGGCTTACGATGTCTTCCGATTGCCGTTCGTGTTCGCAAAGGATTGGGGCATCGCCGACATCGTTCCGCCGATGAATCTGTTCAAAGTCTTTCCCCGCTTCGGCGCGATGGTGCTGGGCCAGGCCATCGAGCAGGAACATTACTCGCTCGCCACGCAAATTGTCGGCTGGCTCTATCACTTCAGCAACGGCGCGACGTTCGGCGTGATGTATCTCGCGCTGATCGGCGACGCCCGGCAGCGGCACTGGTTCTGGGCCGTGCTGTTCGCCGTGGGACTCGAACTCGCCATGTTGCTCACGCCCTACACCAGCGTGTTCAACATTCCGCTCACCGCGCGGTTCGTGATCGTGACCGTGGCGGCGCACGCCATCTTCGGTGTGGGGCTTGGTTGGTCGGTGCAGGGGCTAACCCGGAAGTTTGTTGAAACGTCCGCCCTCACCCCGGCCCTCTCCCCCGGGAGAGGGTGAATCGTTCGCAGTCGCGGGCGAGTAATCGTGACTGGATTGACCGAACGTGCGAACGAAAAACAGAAAGCAACAATGGCTGTTCCCTCTCCCCGGGGGAGAGGGTCGGGGTGAGGGCGGGCGTCAGACCATTGTCCACCAAAAAGATTGCGGCGCTCTGCCGAGACGCCGCTACGGCCAACGGCGCATTTCCCGCTTTTGCCAGCGCGTTGCTGTGGCATAGTGTGCGCCGATGAATTTGCTGGAACCAATGACGCAACTGGCGAAGCAAGCCAAGGCTGCGTCGCGCGAGCTCGCCAAGCTGACGACGGCGGAGAAAAACTCCTGCCTGCTCGCGATGGCCGATGCGCTGGAGAAAAATTCCGCCGCGCTCAAGGAAGCCAATGCCCTCGACATGGAAACCGGCGCGAAGATGGGGCTGAGTTCCGCCATGCTCGACCGGCTTAAGCTCGACGACAAACGCATCGCCGCGATGGCGAAAGGATTGCGCGAAGTCGCGGCGTTGCCTGATCCCGTTGGAAGAATTCTCGACGAACGTGTCCGCCCGAACGGACTCAAGCTCCAGAAAATCGCGACGCCCATCGGCGTGGTGGTGATCATTTACGAATCTCGCCCGAACGTAACAGCGGATGCGGCGAGCCTTTGCTTCAAGACCGGCAACGCCACGATTCTGCGCGGCGGCAAGGAAGCGTTGAACTCGAATCAACTCATCGCGCACACGATGATTGATGCTGGCCGGAATACGCTCGCGAGTTTTCCCGAGCACGCGATTCAGGTTGTATCCACGCCGGATCGCGAGGCGATTCCCGCGCTGCTATCGCTCACGCAATACGTGGACCTCTGCATGCCGCGCGGCGGCGAGGGCCTAATCCGTGCCGTGACCGAGTGCAGCAAAGTTCCGGTCATCAAACATTACAAAGGCGTCTGCCACGTCTTCGTGGATGCCGACGCCGACTTGAAGATGGCCGAAGAAATCGCGATGAACGCCAAGGTGCAACGCCCCGCCGTCTGCAATGCGATGGAGACTTTGCTCGTGGACCAAACCGTGGCAAAAACATTTTTGCCACAGATTGCGCAGAAGCTCGCAGATAAAAGAGTTGAGTTGCGTTGCGACGAGACTTCACTTGGCCTGGTTCAATCGGCAATCGGCAATCGGCAATCGGCAATCAAGGCGGCCGCCGAGCAAGACTGGTTCACCGAATACAACGACTACATCCTCAACATCCGCGTCGTTGACGGCGTGAAGGCGGCGATTGAGCACATCAACCATTACGGCTCGGCGCACTCGGACAGCATCGTGACGCGCAACGAAGCGCGCGCGAAACAGTTTCTCGCCGAAGTGGACAGCGCGGTGGTTTATTGGAACGCGAGCACGCGGTTCACTGACGGCGGCGAGTTCGGCATGGGCGCGGAGATCGGCATCAGCACCGACAAGATCGGCGCACGCGGCCCGATGGGTCTGGATGAATTGACCAGCTACAAGTGGCTCGGCCTTGGCAACGGCCAGGTGCGGACGTGACACTTGTCAGCCCGCAAGTTCTCGGGCAGATTCCGGCCATGCAAACTGCGGCAAAAAGTGATCTCGTCAATGTGGCCGATTATCTGGCCGCCGAGGAGGCCAGCCAGGTTCGGCACGAATATCTTGGCGGGCTGGTCTATGCGATGGCGGGCGAAACCCTCGATCACAACCAGATCGCCCAGAATCTCCTCTTCCAGATCCGCTTGAAGGTCAAAGGCGGACCGTGCCGGGTATTCATCAGCGATGTGCGGGTGAACTTTCATCTGCGCACTGACGAATATTATTACTATCCGGACATCGTCGTGACTTGCGACAAACGCGACACGCACAAGCGGTTCATCCGCTTTCCTAAGCTGATCATCGAGGTCCTTTCCGAAAGCACCGAACGCGTGGACAAGCGGGAAAAGTTTTTCGCCTACACCAGCATCCCTTCGCTCGAAGAATACGTGCTTGTGGCGCAGGCGACCAAGGAAGTCACCGTTTTCCGCGCCACCAACAACTGGAAAGGCGAAGTGATTTCCGGGCCGAAGGCGAAACTCAAACTCGCGTCGCTCAATCTATCGCTGCCCTTCTCCGCCATCTACGAGGGGATTTGACCGCCACCGCCATCAGTTCATCGCACGAACGCGCCCAAGCGATCCGCGCCGCGTTGCCGCCGGGAGGTTTGTTTCACGGGCACGAGTGGCGCACGTCCCCGGCTCCGTTTCCGCTCGGCGAAAAACTGGCGAAGGAAATTGAAACACTCGGGCGCGTGCTGCTGCAATTCTACCGCGCCGTCAATCTGCTCTATCGCAAAAGCGCCGAGGGCAAACAACCGGAGTGGATCGCGCGCTGGCTCGATCTCGGCAAACCCGCCGAACTGATCGCGCTGCAACGCTCGCAAGCTTTCAA
>SCTL01000957.1 GCA_004297495.1 Verrucomicrobiota bacterium | reverse complement strand
CTTGGACATGGCGATGATTCCGAATGGTCCGGAGAATGCGAACAATTACGTGCAGTTCATCACCCTGCTGAAGGAGTTGGTCGCCGATGGGAAAGTATCTCAATCGCGGATTGACGAAGCAGTCAGACGTATCCTCCGGGTGAAATTGCAGATGGGTTTGTTTGCGAGCCCGGCCACTGATCCAAAACTGACTGCCGCCATCGGTTCGGTGGAACATCGTCAGGTCGCGCGCGAATGTGTGCAACGATCTTTAGTGCTGCTCAAGAACACCAACCATACGCTGCCGTTGTTGAAAACAGCGAAGCGCATTGTTGTCGTGGGCAAAGCCGCGGACGATTTGGGGATTCAATGCGGCGGTTGGACGATCAGTTGGCAGGGCAGTCTGGGCACAGTCACACATGGCGGCACTACGATTTTACAGGCAATCCGAAAGACTGCAGGTCCGGAAACTAAAATTACCTATTCGCCAGACGGCGCAAACGTCCAGGGCGCGGATGTGGCCGTGGTTGTGGTTGGTGAGATGCCCTACGCGGAAATGAAAGGCGACCGCAAGGATTTGCATCTTTCAAAACAAGACGCGTCTTTGATTGAAAAACTTAAGAAGGCTGGCGTGCCGGTGGTCACCTTGTTGCTTTCCGGCCGGCCATTGATTTTGGATTCCGCCTTGGGCACAAGCGATGCGTTTGTGGCAGCTTGGTTGCCCGGTTCAGAGGGGCAAGGTGTGGCCGACGTGCTGTTTGGAGATTTCAAACCGACGGGCAAACTGCCGCGCAATTGGCCACGAGAAAATCAATACAGCAACCAGAGTCCACTCTTCCCACGCGGATTCGGTCTGACGTATCCCTGAAATCTTGGCGTTGCTTCTGCAACTAGTTCGATCCGGGCACTCGCTGAGTTCGTTCCCGCAGCCAAAGCAAATCCTTGTCTGTCGTCGAAACCGACATGGTTGAGAAGGTAATTAATTTCACGGGGACGGTGCGCACCGAAGCCAGCCACTTGTGAATTTCCGAATGGCCGTCCGCGAAAGAAACGCCGCACGCGCCGTTGTGATAACTCGCCGGAAGGTCGTACCAATAGCCAATCGCGGGCGCGAAGAAACCCGCATCATTGATGCTGTCCGGATGTTCATCCAGGTAAACCCAACTCATGGATGGCCTGGGATTCACCAGTTGCGACATTTTGGAGACTTGCACCAACGTCGAGTCCGTCGGGCCATAGGTGAGATTGGCGCCACCGATGTAAACACTGGCCGACATGCTGCGAGATCTTCGTGGCCATCCGAGCGAGCGTTGGACCGGAGACAAGTAGATGTCCGCGGGGCAATGAAAAATGTTCTTCTGCTTGGCGTAATACTGGGCGAGCGAGGAGTACGTCGAGTCGAGAAGATAGGCGACGTTCGTGTTGTCGGTGCTGGTGCCCCAATCCAGCCAACCCGAAACCCAGGGCGCCCGAGGATCGTTCGGAGTGGTCGCTGACCCATGAACGATGCCCGGAAACTTGTCTCCGTTATCGCCGGTGTACATTTGGGTGGCGAGCAAAAGCTGTTTGCCGTTGTTCATGCACAAGATGGCCTGCGCTCTTATTTTGGCCTTGCCCAACGCCGGCAATAACATCGCAGCCAGTATGGCAATGATGGCAATCACGACCAGGAGTTCGATCAGAGTGAAGGCGAGTTTCCGGCTTTTCATTATGTTGGTTCGGCTCTTATGCAACCAGTCGGCGCCAGAAATAATGCGTACGGCGTCAACGATCCTCGCGGCTCTTTTTCCTTATCCTTCGGATCTCGTTGCGAATAATAATTCTCGTGCCTTTGGGCCGCTTGGAATCTTGAATAGAGCTACCAACCCACTTGAAAATTCGCATCCCTCCTTAGAGGGGGCTGACTTGTTAATTTCAGGAGATCCTCAAATTCCAAAAGATTGTCTCCGTATGATAATACCGCATTTCATTGCCCCTGGTTCGTGGTAACGGAGTGCGCTCGCGCAATCGTTGACGCATTTCCCGAATTCCTCCTGCTGTGGACTTATCGGTTGCTCAACTCCATCCGGAGAGTTCCACACTTTGAACACACACGCTCTCTCGCACTCTCACCATCGAAGACTTCAACCGGCTGATCGCCAAAGCATATCCGACGGGACAGATTCGAGCGTGGCTATGGCAGCATGGCTTACTGTTTTTTACCCGTTCCGATTACTTTGATGGTGTCACGTCCATAGAACAGTTGTCCGGTCCGGAGTTTACCGACCACTGTCAGCTCCGTAGGTCCATTCTGCACTTCACCCGAGAGGGCGTCCTTGTCAAAGAAGACAAATAAATTCACGTGGTCGGCCTCGCCACCCGCAGTCCAACGTCCCGTTGCTTGAATACCACCCGGGTAAAGCCGTAGCGGCGCATCGTTGTCTGCATCGGCTGCGGTGAAGCCGTCGGGGAATCGAATTCCGGCTAGGATGTTGAGCCCCTCACTACGTACGTTGATGGCGGACGGAGCGATTTTCAGGTTACACTCAAGCGGCGCAATCACCGTTACCTTCACCGCAGCAGGTTGAGAACTCACGTGACCGTCATTGACCATCAATTGAATTGTGTGAACACCCACAGGGAGTTCAATCGTCAGGCTCACTCCGTTGGATAGATAAGCGGTATCGCCAAGTGCCCAGGCCCAGGCAAAACCAAGCGCATCTCCGTCAGGGTCCGTTGATTTCGAGCCGCTGAACGTGACCGCTGCCTTTCCGTCAAGCCCTGCATAGACGATCTGATCGGGACCGGCGTCGGCGACTGGTGGTTTATTCTCCGGCAGCTTGATCAACCTTGGATCCGCAAAGATCGTTGATCCGAATTGATCGTATGCTCTTACCGTCCACCATGTGAATTCGTGAGGCAGCGTTGATATGGTCTGATTCGGAGGAGTGGACGTGTCTGAGATGATGGCGTAATCCATGACGCGGTTGGGATCGGAGCCGAAAAGCAATTGATAGCCAACGGCATTTTCAACCGAGCTGCAACTCAGTGCCGCACCGTTGGGATTGATCGTGTCGCCATCGGCAGGACCCGTCAGTTGAACCGGCGCCAATATCTTGCCCGGGTATAAGGTCTGATTAAAGAACACGACGGATTCAGCCGCATTGATGACGAAGTAATACTTTTGGGAGGTCGTCTTGAGTTGGTAATTCTTTCCGCTGCCAATAAGCGACAGATACGCAAAAGCGGTGAGGCCGCCGTTGGTATATTCGAGGCTTGAAGATGCGTATCGGTTGACCGGGTAGGCATGAGCGCGAGCGGGGTTACAAACAATGTTGAACGCTCCGGGCAATATGGGTTGCTTGGTGTGAGCCGGATCGTTGCTGATATAGTTATCCACCCAGCACTGCTCGCCCGCGACAGGATTGGCATCAAATTGGGAAACCGGTGCGGAGAGATTGCTGCAAACCGCATCGAGCAGTGACACTCGATTTACCGCATAGCGAGCGTCCTTGTAGGTTACGTTTACATACCTGCCGACTTCCATCGCCGGGAGATTTCCCGTGCTGAAACCAATCGTCTGGATCGGCTGCTTGTAATCCGGGGCGACATTGGAAAGATAAACCATCAGCATGTCGCCATATTTGGAGTAAGCCGGGCCGTAGGTATTTACCGTGATCCAGTTTGCCCGCTGATCCCAGACCCCGCCAAAAGTCATCCCGCTTCCGGTGCTACAGTTGCCACCGCCGAAGGATATGATGGTAGGCCGGTCAGGATTGAAAGGCGGATTGTTAAGCAGCAAGACATTGCTGCCGTAGTTAGGCACAACCGTCACCGTAACGGTGCTGGGCGGACTGATTAGATTCCCATCGCTGACCACCAGTTCGAATACACACTTTTGAACCGTGGTTTTCGGCGTAACAGTTACCACCGGTTTGGAAGTATTGGTCTCAGCCATCGTCACCGCCGGACCTGAGACTTGTCTCCATTGATAGGTCAACCCAACGCCGTCTGGATCGTAGGACTTTGTGCCGTCCAGTGTAACGCTGCCGGACACTACATAACGCGAAGGCCCGGCATCAGCAACTGGCGCGTGATTTGGTCCAATGACAATAGCTACCACATCCGGCTTGCTGTCCTGCAACCCATCATTGACCACCAGCTGAAATAGGTAGGTTCCCGGCCAAGGATGCGAGACGGTGGGTTTCGCCGCATTTGGGTCGCTCAATTGCACGTTCCAGCCGCTGATCTGTTTCCAGTGGTAGCCCAACGTGACATTTTCAGGATCGGAAGACCGGGAGCCATCCAAGGCAACTGAAGCGACCGGCGCCAAATCGCTAAACATCTGATCATCGCCAGCGTCAGCAGTCGGCGCATCGTTTTTCACTGTGACTTGCACGGTATCCGCAAAGCTGTTGGAACTGCCGTTATTGACAATCAGTGCCAAGGCGTAAGTTCCGAGTTCGGACGCATTGAAGATCGGTTTTACTGCGAGCGCATCATTGAAACTCCCGGGCGGACCGCTGATTTGACTCCAGTGATAGGAAATTAGCGCCCCATTGGGATCAGAAGAAGCGCTGCCATCCAGAGTGATCAGTCCCGGCAGAGCGGTTGCCGTAATTACTTGGTCCGCTCCAGCGTCGGCAAGAGGCCTGAAATCATCGAAGTATTCCGCCGCCCCGACATCTACGCGCTTGGCATAAAGGCGGGCGTTGCCATAGAAGTCGAATTCGCTGACAGCCGGTTGGACATTGGGATCGCCGGCATTGATGCAAGGTGAAACATCCCGAAGCCGATAATCATTATTTGCGCCATCAACAAACAGCGGGTCCTGAGAAATATTTCCGTCAACCCCGGTCCTGTTTGTTCCCGCATAATAATCTCCGTCGGTGTTATTCCAAACATCGTTGAAAGCGGCTTGGGTAATATCGTCCTGACTGTCCACGTAGATGCCGCCGCCGCTTGGGGCGCTGCAAATGATGTTATCCGTGACGAGGCATTGCCCCGACGCATCCGAAGCGGAATAAACATTTCCTGCACCTTGGGCTGCATTTCCGACCACTGTGTTATTGATGAACCGGCTGCCGCTGATCAGTACTACGCCGCCGCCAACAGCCGCTGAGTTGCTGTAAATCAAATTGCTGGCAATCTTGGCCTTACCGAGATAGGTCAATAGGCCGCCTCCTGCGTAACCACTATTTGCGGTGATTAAGTTGCGAGTAATGATGGCGTCGGATTGAACGCAACCGATCCCACTGCCGTATCCGGCATCACTTACATCTCCTTTCGGCGATAAATTTGCCGTGATGATATTCCCGAAAATTGTCGGCGAAGCGAGGTTGCAATAAATACCCGCGCCCCAAAAAATATTTGTGCCGAAGGGTGCATTGACCGTCCCATAACCGCCGGTGATCGTGAAGCCCGCAAGAATTGAGTTCGAGGCTTCGCCAGTGCTAAAAGACACCACACTGCTTTTGCCAACCCCATGGAGAACCGTGTTTTTAACCACGCCGGGATCGGCCGCGTTAGTGCTGCTGACGGTGATGGCCTTGCCCTTGAAATTGATATTCTCGAAGTACACCCCCGGGCTTACGAGAATGACATCACCGCTTTTGCTGGCATCAATCGCCTTTTGGATCCCTGTGTAATCGCCTGGCACGTGCAGCACAGCCGCTTGTCCGATGGAA
>SCTL01000956.1 GCA_004297495.1 Verrucomicrobiota bacterium | reverse complement strand
ATTCAAACTTCACGCGCGATCTGTTCGAGGCGCAGATTACGCTGCCGGGTTTTCCGCAGCCGCTGCACATCTTCACCACACACCTGAAGTCCGGCACGTCCGCCTCGGATGACGCCGCCCGGCGCGCCGCCGAGGCCAGCGCCATTTCAAATTATTTCGTCACGGGTTTTCTCACCACCAACAGCCTGCATCCCTACGTGCTCACCGGCGACATGAATGAGGACATCGCGCACCCCGCCACCGGCAGCCAGCAACCGATTCAGCGCCTGACCAACGGCGGCACCGGTTTGCGGCTGACCACGCCGCTCAATCCGTTTACTGGCGCGGAATTTACGCACTCGATTCAAGGCACGCTGGGCCGGCGCTACGATTACATCCTGCCCAACGGCCTGCTGTCCTCGAACATCGCGAGCAGCCAGGTTTTTCGCACCGACCTGTTGAGCAGTCCGCCGCCACCGCTGCTGACGAACGACGACGTCACCGCCTCCGATCATCTGCCGGTGCTGATGGTGTTCAACAATCCGTACGACAAACCCTTCAAACTGCTCTCCGCCGCACGCAGCAACCAGACGGTGACGCTCCAATGGGAATCAGTCCTCGGCCAGCCCTACGCGGTATTGAGTTCCTCCAACCTGACCACGTGGACCACGCTGGCCAGCAATCTCGTGGCGACGAACTCGACTTATCTCTACGCGACGAACCTGAGCAACTCGCTGCGCTTCTTCCGGGTTTTCCGCGGGCCTTGAATGCGCGTAAGGGCGCTGTAAATTAGTCGGAGCGACGATGCACGCTAATTTGCGCAATGGATTGGCTGGGCAAACTCCTATTCCCACAGGCACAGCGGGGTGAACGGCGGAAGAAACTCCGCACGTTGACCGGCATCATCATCGTGGCTTTACTGGTCTCGGCAGCGGTTGCAGCGGGCATGTACTGGTATGACGTGCATGGCAAGCACTAGGGACACTTGCGGAACGCCCGCCGATGCGCGATGTTCCCCTCCAATCCAGCGATGCAGAACTGCGAGCCAATTGGCGGATGAAATTTCCCATGATTGATTGCCACCGCCCGATGCCGGGTAGCGTCGGGAAGAAGGAGCAGCGGTCACGGGCTGAACCAAAAACGGAGTACCACATGAAACAACTGAAGTTAATGACCACACTTCTCTGCGCCGCCGGCCTGCTCGCCAGTGCGGGAGTTTTCCGCGCGTTCGGCGAAGATGAGAAGAAGGAAGAAAAGAAACCATGCTGCGAAGCCACGGTGGAAGCCGGCAAGAAGTGCGAACACAAATGCTGCGTCAAAGCCGCCGAAGCCGGCAAGGTCTGCGAGAAGTGCCATCCCAAAAAGGACGAAAAGAAAGAGGACAAGAAGGGTTAGCCGCGCTCCTCGATCTTCACGGCGGTTGGCTTCGTTCGAGCCAGCCGCTTTTTTGTCGGCGTTGATCGCCGCGAATCCGGTTTGGTGACTCCCCGGATTTTCGCATTGTCTGGCGCGGGCTTTTCGGTAGGCTGCGCGCATGTCTGAGATCGCCCGATTCGTGAACAACGGTGCCGCGAGCATTTCGCCGGCGGTGGCCGAGAAGGTTTTGCGCCAGTTGCCGCAGTGGAAACTGGAGTTCACCCAGATTCACGCGCCGCTCTTTCCGCATCTGGTGGATCAACTGGAGTTTCTGGCTGACGCCGTCGAGGACGCCGTGGAGGGCGCTTACAAAGAACTGCCTTACACTGCCATCTCACAGGCCGTGTTCGCGCTGGTCTATTCGCACAAGAAAGTCGGCATCATCCCCGACTCGATTCTCAACCTCGGTTACGCGGACGATTCCAGCGTGGTGCGCGCGGCGCTGATCCAGAATGAAAAGGCGTTCGCGCTCTACGCCACTGCGCAGGGCCGCGACTGGCAGCGCATCACCAGTCAGCCGTAGTCAGAGGTCGGAGATCAGAAGTCAGAGGTCAAAGGTCAGAAGCCGGATTCTTAATCTTACTCTTACTCTTAATTTCCGAGACAACTCGTCTTCAAAAATTCGCAGAATGTTTTCCGCTTCGCGACCACGTCGTTGTGAGTCATGTCGGTGTGCAGAAAAACTAGTTTGTTGGTTCTCAATTCCGCGTTGCTGATCTTGGAATCCTCCGTCGCCAGGAGCGACGACGCCTTCCGCTCCTTCAACG
>SCTL01000955.1 GCA_004297495.1 Verrucomicrobiota bacterium | reverse complement strand
AACAACCGGTAAGCCTGCATGACGGTGGAGATGCTCACTTCCTCCTGCTCGCTGTAACGGCGGACGGAGGGCACGCGTTCGCCGGGACGCAGCGTGCCGTGCTCGATGAGTTCGGAAATGCGCGAGGCGACGCGTTCGTAGCGGCGGCTGCCGTGATTCATCAGCGCGGCGGTGTGAGAGGCGAGGTCCTGAGAGATCATGGTCTGAGCATACGCCGGGTTCGACGGGTGCATAGTAACACCTGCGCTCGAAACCGGCCAGTACAGTTTGGGCGCGCGACGCAACTGTGTCGTTCCTATTTCAAATCAACTGCACCTATCCAGAACAGTTTTCGGATTTAGGATGCGACCATGCAAACGCAACGTCAGCCAGTCACGGTGAAACCAATCGCGGCGGAATGCTTTCTTCCGAGTGAGCGCAGCACGCGCGTCTGTGTGACGCGGCGCAACGGCCATCGGACGGGTGCTTCACTTGCCAGCCTGGCGAGCGCGACAGTTGGCCGAGAGAGCGAGATTGAACAGAATGTCTGGCTGTTGCTGGGAGTGGGCGGTGCCGTTGCGCTGGCATTGGCGTTCTTGGTTTGAGGCGGCGAGAATTGCGGCAAAGCCGTTGACTGCCGGCTTGCAATCCGGTCGCGTTTCATCACTGAATAGTCGCGGTGAAACGCACAACCCCGCGCCTACCCAATCGTCGCCGGACAATTCTGTTGCCGGCATGTACCCTCTGGAATTCCCAACTGCCAGGCGTTTTGCTTTTCGGAGTGGCGCTCGCGCTGGCTTGCCAAACCCAACCGGCGGTCGGGGCAACGGCGGCGACGACGGCAGACCCGACCGAGTTGAGTTTGGAAGACTTGGTGAAGATGGAAATTCCCATTGTCGAAGGCGCGTCGAAATACAAACAGAAGACCACGGAAGCGCCGTCGTCAGTCACGATCATCACGCAGGAGGAAGTGAAGAAGAACGGCTATCGCACGCTCGCGGAAATTCTCGCCAGCGCGCCGGGACTCTACACGACCTATGATCGCAACTACACTTTCCTCGGCGTGCGCGGGTTCAATCGTGGCGATTTCAACAGTCGCGTGCTGCTGCTGGTCAACGGGCATCGCGTCAACAACAGTCTCTCCGACGGCGCGGCCATCGGCACGGAATTCATTCTCGATCCGGACTTGATTGATCGCGTGGAAATCATTCGCGGGCCGGGCTCGAGTCTTTACGGCAACAACGCGTTCTTCGGCGTCATCAACGTCATCACGCGCAACGGGCGCGATCTGCCGGGCTTGGGCGCGGAAGTTTCCGGTGAAGCGGCGAGTCGCGACACGTTCAAGGGCCGCGTCACGTGGGGACAACGATTCACCAACGGACTGGAAGTGCTGCTCTCCGGTTCGATCTACGACAGCGAAGGGCACGACGAACTTTTTTACAAGGAGTTCACGGCCATCAATGGTGGCATTGCGGAAAACGCGGACGCAGACAAGTCCAAGAGCGCGTTCGGCAGTGTGAAGTACGCGGATTTCACATTGGAAGGCGCGTTTAACACGCGGGAGAAAGTGAATCCGACGGCGCAGACGGTCATGCAGTTTGGTTTCAACGACCCGCGCCTGCGCACGCGCGACGAGCGCAGTTACGTGACGCTGAAATACGCGCACGATTTTTCTGGCGATGCCGTTGTCAACGCCCAGGTTTATTACGACCGGCATGATTTCGTCGGGCATTATCCGTTCGCGGGCACGCTCTACGAGGACGTGCAGGCGGCGGAGTGGTGGGGCACGGAAGTGCAGTTGACGAAACGATTGTTCGACCGGCACACGCTGACATTCGGCGGCGAATATCGCGATGACTTCCGGCAATCGGAGCAGTATTCACCCAACGGCTTCTCGACGGTCACGAACCGGCAGAACTACGGCATCTATGTGGCGGGAGATTTTGCGGTGCTGACGAACCTGCACTTCAACGCCGGCGCGCGGTTCGATCAATACGGCGACTTTGACGCCGCCTTCAATCCGCGGCTCGCGTTGATTTACAATCCGGTCGGCCAGACCGTGTTCAAGGCGATCTACGGCACGGCGTTTCGCGCGCCGAACTTTTTTGAACTGCGGCGCAACCCTGATCCGAACGCTCCGCCGCCGCCGACGCCGGAAACGATCACGACTTACGAACTGGTTTATGAGCAGGGCATCGGCGATCACCTGCGCTCGTCGGTGTCGGGTTACTACAACCAGATTGACGATCTCATCACGCCGCTGGGCGGTTACTATCAGAACCTGAACAACGCCGAGGCGAAGGGCGTGGAAATTTCGCTGGAAGGATTCTGGAACAGCGGCGTGCGCGGGCGGCTGAGTTATTCGTATCAAGAAACGCAGGACACCACGACGCATCAAGTGTTGACGGATTCGCCGAGGCATCTGGGCAAGTTCATCCTGAGCGCGCCGTTGATGAAGGAAAAGATTTTCGCTGGCGCGGAAGTTTTGTTCGCGAGCGCGCGGGAGACGGATAAAGGGACGCAGGCGGCGGCCTACGGCATCGTGAACCTGACGTTGTTTTCGCAGAACCTGGTCAAGGGACTGGAATTCTCGGCGGGAGTGTATAACTTGCTGGACCGCCGTTATGCCGACCCCGCGACGCCGCTGCACCTGCAAGATGTCATCGAGCAGGATGGCCGCGCGTTTCGCGGGAAACTGACCTGGCGTTTTTGAAAGACCGCCGTATGAATGTCCGAAGTCTTCCCGTGGGAATTCAGAATCTCCTCCTCGGCGCAATGCTCCTCGCCGCCAGCGCGCGCTCCCACGCGCAATGTTGTCCGCCGGTCATCACCAACCAGCCGGCGAGTCAGGTTGTCCTGCAAAGCGCGACCGTGAACTTTAGCGTCGCGGTTTCCAGTGCCACCTACGCCACGTATCAATGGCGTCTTAACGGGGCGAACCTTCCCGGCGCCACCAGTTCCAATTACACCATTGTCAACGTCCAAGCCTGGCAGGCCGGCAATTATTCCGTCGCCGTGACCAACGCGGCCGGATACGCAATCAGTTCCAATGCGCTGCTGACTGTCAATGTGTCGTCCGGCGTTCCCGGCGCGTGGGGTTATGGCGGCTTGGACGAAACCACCGTGCCCCTCGGCACCAGCAATATCACGGCAATCAGCGCGGGAAGTTTTCACAGCCTCGCCTTGAAGTCCGGCGGCACGGTGCTGGCGTGGGGCGATCACATTTTTGGCGAAACCAGTGTGCCCGGCAGCGTGAGCAACGTGGCGGGCATCGCCGCGGGCGGATTTTATTCCACGGCGACGCACAGCAACGGCACCGTGACCGCCTGGGGCGACGCTTCGTACGGGTTGATGGATACGCCGCCGGGTTTGAGCAACGTCGTGAGCGTGGCCGGCGGAAACTTGCACGCGCTCGCGCTGCTGAAAGACGGCACCGTGACGGCGTGGGGCGACAACAGCTACGACAACACCAATGTGCCCGCCGGCTTGGGCGACGTCGTGGCCGTGGCGGCGGGCGGCTATCACAGTCTGGCGTTGAAAGCCGACGGCACGGTGATCGCGTGGGGACAAAACTCCGACGGTCAGACCAACGTGCCCGTCTGGCTGAATTCCGTCGTCGCCATCGCCGGCGGCGGCAATCACAGTCTCGCGCTCAAGC
Organism: Verrucomicrobiota bacterium; assembly: GCA_004297495.1. Lineage (GTDB taxonomy): Bacteria > Verrucomicrobiota > Verrucomicrobiia > Limisphaerales > JADLHS01 > SCTL01. The sequence continues at coordinate 1,960 of SCTL01000955.1, read as the reverse complement.
GCGATGGCACGGTGACAGTCTGGGGCGGGAATAATTACAACCAGACCAACGTGCCCGCTGGCTTGAACAACGTCGTGGCCATCGCGGGCGGCGGTTATCATTCGCTCGCGTTGCGCCGCGACGGCGTGATCACGGCTTGGGGTTACAACGCATACTCGCAGACGAACGTGCCCGCCGGTCTCGCGACGAACATGATCGCGATTGCCTCACACGGCGATCACAACCTCGCGTTGAAAGGCAGCGGAGCGCCGGTCATTACCGTGAATCCGTTCAGCCGCACGGTGAACGTCGGGTCCAACGTGACCTTCTCCGTGAAAGCCGCCGGCAACAACAACCTGACCTACCAATGGCGTTTCTACGGCACGAATCTTACGGGTCAGACTTCGCCGAACTTCACCCGCAGTTCCGCGCAAACTTCCCAGGCTGGCCCGTACTCTGTCGTCGTCAGCAACAGTTCCGGCTCCGTCACCAGCACCATCGCTATGCTGACTGTGATCAACAACTCCGTGCTGCTCACGCCGCTGGGTTACAACACGAGCGGCTTCCGACTACGCATCACCGGCACGCCGGGCACTTACGTCATTGAAATTTCGCCCGACGTGACCCACTGGAGCGGTTGGCTCACGACGAACGTGCCCGGCAGCGGCACGCTCGACGTGCTCGACCCCGCGGTCATCAACGTGGACCAACGTTACTACCGGGCCTATTTGCAATGAGCTTTCATCTCAGTCCCTGAGCCATGCGTATCGCTCGCCGACAATTCCTTGGCCATTTGCTCGCCGCCGCTTTGGCGGTGGCGCTGGCGTGGGAACTGTCGGCCCAGACGCCGCTCTCGCCGTATCAACACAAGGCGCTTTATCTTTTCAACTTTGCCAAATACACCGAGTGGCCGAAGGACGCGTTCGCCGGCGATGACGCGCCGTTCGTGCTGGGCATTCTCGGCAAGGACCCGTTTGGAAAAGACCTCGAAGTCATCAAGGGCAAGACCGTGCGCGGTCGCAAACTGGAGGTGAAATATTTTTCCACGCTGGAAGAAGTAAGCGGCTGTCAGCTCTTGTTCATCGCCTTGTCCGAGACGAACAACCTCGCGCAAATTCTGAAGGCGCTGGAAAATACGAGCGTGCTCACCATCGCCGAGGCGGACGGCTTCCTGCAAGCCAGCGGCATGATCAATCTCGTGACGGAAAAGAAAACCGCCGGCACGCAGAGCGTCGCGTTCGAGGTCAATCTCGCCGCCGCGCAGAAGGCGAATCTGAAACTCGACGCGCAATTGCTGAAGCTCGCCCGCAATGTTCTCCGCACATGAATCTTTTCCAAAATCTCTCCATCAAGCGCAAGATGACGGCGATCACCATGCTCACCTGCGGCGTCGGCCTGGCACTGTTGTGCGTCGCCTTGATGGTGCTCGCGGCGATCACGTTTCGTGGCAATCTGGTTTCTGAACTGACCATGCTGGCCGATGTCACGGGCCGCAATTGCGCCGCCGCCGTGGACTTCAATCAGCCCGACGACGCCGTGAAGACGCTCGCCAATCTCGGCAGCGATCAGCGCCTCGTCGCGGCGGCGATTTATCGCGAGGGGAAACTCTGGGCGCAATTTCCCGGGTCGCTCACGGCTTCGGCGCTGCCCGCCGAATCGCCCGGCATCGGCCATCGCTACGACCGCGCGCTTGAACTGGCCCGGCCCATCTTGGATCCGTTGAGCCACAAACAAACCGGCACCATTTTTCTCCGCGCCAGTCTGGATCAACTCCACACCAAGCTGCGCCAGTTCGTCGGGATCGCGGTCATGTTGTTGTTGCTGGCCGTCGCCGTCGCCTGGCTGGTCTCGGCTCGATTGCAACGTGTGATTTCCGAACCCGTGCTCAAGCTGGCGGACACTGCGCGCGTTGTTTCCGAGAAGAAGGATTACGGCGTCCGCGCGCAGAAGCTTGGCAACGACGAAGTCGGCGCGCTGATTG
>SCTL01000954.1 GCA_004297495.1 Verrucomicrobiota bacterium | reverse complement strand
GCACCACCAGATCGCCATTCGACGCCACGCTCAGCGCGTCCGCGCCGTCCATGCGCAATTGAATTCTTCCCGCGTCGGCGCCGGGCGCGACCACGAAATCATATTCCAGTTGCCGCTGGTTGCCGTAATAGACCAAATCCACGCCCGGATAGACTCCGTGGTAACGCACCCGCGCAAACGTGGGCACGCTGGTCCGCCACAACTTCGGATCGCTACCCAGAAAATAATTTACGATGCCCGGCAGTTGTTCCTCGCCGCTGACTTCCGCCGTCCCATTCGCCCCCTCGAGCTTCAGTTGAATCACCGCCGAGACGAATGATTCCACGGCGCCGCGCCTGCCGGGCAGACGATGTTGGCCCCGTTCGTGGCGTTCCGGTTTCCGCGCGTTCAATTTCGTTTCCCCCAACAACAGCACCGCCTCCGCCGGCTGCAACACCACCGAATAGCCCGCGCCGCGCGCACGAAAGTGGATGTTGTCCTCAAACTGCCCGCGATTTGCCTCGAACGCCATCGGCAAGCTGGCGGCCACTGATTGCGCCCGCGCCAGTTGTCCAGTCGTCGCATCCGCCCGTGCTTGCCCCCGCGCCAGCACAATTCCCAGCAAAAGCAGCACTGCGGGCGCAATCCACCTGCGCTGGAGCGGCTCAACAAGTCGGGCCCAAGCGGAAGAAAAAAATCCACCGCTGACCGTCTCATGGACATTGAACATAATGAATCAAACCTCCCTCAAATTACCGTCCGCCTCCATGCCATCAATTCTTCCCCGAATGCACGACGCAAATCAGCCCGGCAAAATGTTGAGACGCAACGCATGGTAAAACGACGCTAAACTTATAGCAGGCTTCCACGGTTTTTCAATTACGTAACTTCCCTGACCACAGCCCGGGCAAACTTCGAGCCGTCAGGAATTCTCCCCCGGTTTGCACGGTTCTCCCCGGCTCGTGCGTTGAAGTTCGAAGCACACGGCTAATCGCCGCGATTCCCGCCAAACCAGCCAGGCGGACATCGCCATCAACAGAGTGTTCTCCAAAACTTTTTTGCAAATTAGGACCTCACCCGCGCCGCAGCCGCAGTCGAACCGGATCGCGCAGAATGGCAGCCCCTGCCCTGTGTGCATGTGCCAGGCGCGCACGATCACCGCCCAGGTGAACGGCAACAGCATCAGGAATGAAATCAACGCCGCTCCGCGCACCAGAATTCCCGCCAGCAAGAGCACGCCGCAGAAGACCTCGAACCACGGCAGCAATCCGGCGATGGCATTCAACGCCAGGTGATGTTGCACGAGTTCGTATTGGCGGATGACTTTAAGAAAACCGACCGGATCCATCGCCTTGCTCAGTCCCATGTACACGTAGAGTCCGCCGAGCCCCCAACGCAGCAACACTGCGTGCCAGTCGCGGAAATAGGATGCTCCAGCGACGCTCATTTCGTCCCTTGAATCAGCCGCCCGCTGTTGCGCTCGCCGGTTTCCCTGGGCTGGCCGCTCGATTCCCATTCGTGAATCCCGCCGATGTAAATCACGAGCTTTTCGTTCGCCACGCCCAGCCCACGAAGCATCAAGGCCGCGTTCTCGCTGTCGTCACACGTCCCCCCGTTGCAATACACGATCACCTTCTCCGCTGGCAGGCACGCCGGCAGAACGGTTTGGAGGAATTGTTCCGCTCGGTAATGATAGAACTGATACGCCCCCGGAATGTGTCCCGCCGCGTAATGCTCGTCATCGCGGTCATCCAGAAAAATCACGCGCCCGTCGCCGAGCTTCGCTTGCTGAAAGTATTTCTCCGCCTCAACTTGATCGCACGCCGTAAGTCCGTGAGCCGCCAGGCGACGAAGAGTTTCATCCGTCGGCGCGTTCGTCGCGGCAGCGGGCTTGGCGGCGGGAAGTGAATTAAGATTTGTCCCGGGCAATGTCTCTGATTTCGTCAGAGTCGTTGCGCCGGGAAAATAATCGCGCGTCAGGTTCAAGCCACGTTTGGAAATCAAGTTCGCCGCGAATGCGAACAGACACCCGGCCACCAGGATGACGCCGACTTCAGCCGCAACGGCCTTGGCCCGCGCGGCCCGAGAGCCCGATGGATTTTGCGTGGTCATGAATCCCGCCGCGCAACACGAATCCCGCCGGCTTGGGTGGAATGTTTACTTTGATTGCGGCGATGGCAGAGTGCTGAGCGCGCGCGGTGACAAGGTCACGGTTGGCGCCCCGGCGGCGGCGTGCTCAGCCGCCGCGCTCAGAGGAATCTTGATCAGCGGCGTCCGCTCATTGCTGGTCTTAACGGTGAGTTCCAAGCCGCCTTCGGCCGGGAATTCAAAGCCAGCCGGGAAAGTGAAATTGATCGTGAACGCCACACCGGGTTCGGTTTCCTTGACTTCAAATTTTACCGCCTTCGAATTCAACTGCGCATCGCTCAGCTTCAAGGGCGCTTTGAGCTGATTGCGAATCAGCACGGTGCTCGTGGTTTGCTCCGCCAGCTTGCCCGCCGGCAACACGACGCGGTCCGGCGAAACGACGATGGACGGCTGCATGATGACGAGCACAGTGACCGTGACCGTCGGCGCATTGCTCAAGGTGCTTTGCATGGTGATCAAGCCTTGCGTGTTGGCCGGATCGAACGGTGGAACTGTCCGCACGACGACTTCGTATTCCTTGTCTTCCTTGACCGATTTGATCTCCGCGGCGATTCCCTTGTTGTTGCTAACGGGGTTGGTCAGCGTGAAGGGTTGATCCGTATTGTTGACCACGTGAACGCTGACGGTACTGTTTGACACTGATTCGCTGTTGACTTGCAAAACGGCGTATTGCGGATTCACGTCCACTGCTTTCCAAATATTGCCGTGCAATTGCAGCACCATGGAAGGCTGGTTCTTGGCATTGGAGGTCACCGTCACCGTCTTATGAACCACTCCGCCGTAGCTGCCGCTGTTGAACTGGACGGGGATGCTGCCGGTCTGGCCGGGCGCCACTTCTTTCGTCCATTCTCCCGCCGTGGTGCAGCCACAGGACGGATGCACGGCTGAAATCTCAAGCTTCGCGTTGCCCGTATTCGTGAAAACGAACGTGTGTTTCACCGATTCGCCGGAGTTGATCCGGCCAAAGTCATAATCCGGATCGGCAAACTGAATCTGCGGCTCGGGAGCATTGGTCGTCGCCGCATCGCCGCCTTCTGCCCCAAACGCGCTCAACGTCGCGCCCGCTGCCAACACCAAAGTCCACGCACTTGCTTTCAAACTTTTCATAATTTCTTCTGTCATGGTTTTGTCAGGCAATTGGATGTCCCTCAGCCCGACTTTGTTCAATCACTCCCCTGCGCCTTGCCGAAATCCGGCCGACGAGCAATCAAGCTATCGGCCAGTTCCGCGCCTGTCCACCCGGTTCTTCCCCGGTCTGGAGTCAGTAAAAATGGTCGGAGCGACAGGATTTGAACCTGCGACATCTTGGTCCCAAACCAAGCGCTCTACCAGGCTGAGCCACGCTCCGACTGCGTCCATAATCCCATGAAGCCGCCCGCGCGCAATGACAAATTGGGAGCAGAGGTCAAAGTACCGGCGCGGACCGCCCGCAGGTCTTCTGATCTCTGCCCTCTGACCTTTGCCCTCCGGCTTCCTACTTCCGACTCGACGCCCCCCGCTCACCTGCTAACTTATCCCTGCTATGTCAACTCCCGCGCCCGCAGCGCCCAAGAAAGTCAATCTCCGCCGGCCGGACATCATGGAAGCCGTCCAGGCCCAGGTGCTTTCCCATTACCGCAGCGAAATCGTCGAGCGCATCCGCGCCAACGGCTTCGCCCTCCAGGCCGACGGGTTGACCATCAAACTCGCCAAGGAATTCGGCTTCTGCTACGGCGTCGAGCGCGCCATTGACCTCGCCTACGCCGCGCGTAAATCCTTCCCGCCCGAGAAACCCATTTATCTCCTCGGCGAAATCATTCATAACCCCGAGGTCAACGACCAGATTCGCAACCTCGGCATCAAAACCATTTCGAACAAACCGACCGACGACGAGTTAAGTCTCCTTCGCCAGGACGACGTCGTCATCATTCCCGCCTTCGGCACTGAAGTCGCCACGCGCCGCAAGCTTGAGGACAAGGGCTGCATCCTCGTGGACACGACTTGTGGCGACGTGATGAGCGTCTGGAAACGGGTCCGTCAATATTCCCGCGAACACGTCACCAGCATCATTCACGGCAAAGCCTGGCACGAAGAAACCAAAGCCACCAGTTCCCAAGCCCGCGCTTACGGCGGCGGACATTACCTCGTCGTCTTCACGCTCGCGGAAACCGATTACGTCTGTAACTACATTCTCCACGGCGGCAACAAGGCGGAGTTCCTCAAAAAATTTGAAGGCGCTTACTCTGAAGGTTTCGATCCCGACCAACATCTCCAAGCCATCGGCGTCGCCAACCAAACCACCATGCTCCGCGGCGAAACCGAGGACGTGCAACGCCGCCTCCGCGCCGCGATGATCCAGAAATACGGCGAAGCCGCGCTGGATCAACACTTCCGTTTCTTCGACACGATCTGCGGTGCCACGCAAGACCGTCAGGACGCCCTCGGCAAATTGCTCCACGAGCCGATGAACTTGCTTCTTGTCATCGGCGGCTATAATTCCTCCAACACCTCGCACCTCGCCGAGATGGGCGAAGCTAAACTCGCCACCTACTTCGTCAAGAACGCCGCCAAAATGGTTTCGGACAAACTCATCGTCCACTACGACCAGCACAAGAAGCAGGAAGTCGAAACCGAGAACTGGCTGCCCGCCGGCAAAATCACCGTCGGCATCACCGCCGGCGCAAGCTGCCCAAACAACTTGATCGAAGACGTCATCCGCCGGCTCTGCGAACTCCGCGGCATTTCCGTCCAGGCACTGCTGGCAAACTGATTTCAGCTTTCAGCTTTTTCTTTCGATGCCCCGCTCTCGACACGAACTCGAACGCATCGAACGCCAGACCCTCGCGCCCTACGCGCAGATGAGCGCGGACACGCGCGGTCGTCGCTATGCCGAGTCTTCTCCCGCCTGGCGCACGGAATATCAACGTGACCGTGACCGCGTCATTCACTCCCGCGCCTTTCGCCGGCTCGAATATAAAACACAAGTCTTCCTCAACGGCACCGGCGATCATCTGCGCACGCGGCTCACGCACACGATGGAAGTCGCCGCCATCGCCCGCGGCATCGCCCGCGCGCTGAAGTTGAATGAAGATTTGACGGAAGCCATCGCCCTCGCGCATGACCTCGGCCATTCGCCTTTCGGCCATCGCGGCGAAACCGTACTCAGCCGGCTCATGAAAGGCCACGGCGGTTTCGAGCACAATCATCACAGCCTGCGCATCGTTGAGGAACTCGAGCAGAAGTATCCCGATTTTCCAGGCCTGAATCTCACGTGGGAAGTGCGCGAAGGTCTGGTGAAACATTTCGATCCCGCCGCTCATCCGAGCCGTCGTAAAAACTTTCACGCGAAAAATTCCTCACTCGAAGCCCAGGTCGCGAATCTCGCCGACGAGATCACTTACTACAGCCACGACTTGGATGACGGCCTCGACGCCGGCTTGCTCGACGAACGTGAACTGACGCGCCACGTCCGCGTCTGGGCCGAAGCCGCGCGCGCTGTGAAACGCGAACACAGCACGCTGCCCGACGAGTGTCGCCGCTATTTCACCATCCGCACCATCACCGACGCGCAGGTGCGCGACGTGGTTGAACACAGTGAGGAACTCATCCGCAAAGCTGGAGTGAATTCAGCCGATGTAGTCCGCCTGCATCCGCGATCCCTCGTCCAATACAGCACCGAGCGTCGCGAGTTGAATCAGGAACTCCGAAAATATCTTTACCGCAATTTGTATTTCAGTCCGCAAGTGGACGAAGCCAACACCCGCGCCGTCCGCATCCTCGCCGAGCTTTTCAAATGCTACGTCGCCCACCCGCGCGAGATCGGCGAGCAAGCCCGCAAGCGCATCCGCCGCGATGGTCTGCACCGCGCCGTGTGCGATTACCTCGCCGGCATGACCGATCGCTACGTGATGCAAGAACACCAGCGGTTGTTCGGCTTGAAGCTCTGAACTGATTTTGACTCCGGTCAACGCTTCCCCTGCTCTGCCTTGCTCCAAGACTCCTTTTCCGCAACACTGCCCGTCCGATGAAAAAGAAATCGTCAGCAAACAAACAGATCAATTTACGCCCCTTCTCCAGCATCCTCGTGGATGGACCGGAACGCGCTGCCGCGCGCGCCATGCTGTATCCCGTCGGTTTTACGGAGGAAGATTTCAAGAAGCCCATCATCGGCATCGCGTCCACCTGGAGCAACGTCACGCCGTGCAACATGCACATTGATAAACTCGCGCTCGAAGCCGAGAAGGGCGCGAACGCCGGCGGTGGCAAGGCGATCGTCTTCAACACCATCACCATCTCCGACGGCATCTCGATGGGCAGCGAAGGCATGAAGTATTCGCTCGTCTCGCGCGAGGTCATCGCCGACTCCATCGAAACCGTCGTGGGTTGTGGCGGCATGGACGGCTACGTGGCCATCGGTGGTTGCGACAAGAACATGCCCGGCGCGATGATCTGCATCGCCCGCATGAATCGCCCAGCCGTGTTCGTCTATGGCGGAACGATTCTTCCCGGCTGTCTGACCCAAGTAGTGGGGCAGGCTTCCAGCCTGCCAGATTCAGAAACACGCAGGCAAGATGCCCGCTCCACTACCAAAGAATTGGACGTCGTCTCCGTGTTCGAAGCCATCGGCCAGCACGCCGCCGGCAAAATCAGCGACGAGGAATTGCACGCCGTGGAATCCTGCGCGATTCCCGGTGCGGGTTCATGCGGCGGCATGTACACCGCTAACACCATGGCCAGCGCGATTGAAGCGCTCGGCATGAGTCTGCCCAACAGCTCCGCGCAAAATGCCATTTCGCCCGCGAAGCTCGACGATTGCCGCCGCGCCGGTGCGGCCGTCGTGAACATGTTGAAGCAAGGCATCAAGCCCCTCGACATCCTCACGAAGAAAGCGTTCGAGAACGCCATCACCGTCGTCATCGCGCTCGGCGGTTCGACGAACGCCGTGTTGCACCTGCTCGCCATCGCGCACGCCGCGAAGGTGAAACTGACCATTGACGACTTCACGCGCATCGGCAAACGCGTGCCTGTGCTCGCCGACCTCAAGCCCAGCGGTAAGTTCAGCATGAGCGCGCTCGTCGCCATCGGCGGCATCCGTCCGCTCATGAAGACGCTGCTCGACGCCGGATTG
>SCTL01000087.1 GCA_004297495.1 Verrucomicrobiota bacterium | reverse complement strand
GAACAGCCAGGACCAACCCAGCACTTCACCGGCGTGAACGCGATCCACCTCTTGAATGCCGCCGCCATTCGCGTCCGCCTCCACGATGACTTCGCCCGAGAGGATCAGGTAGAACGCATTCGCGGGGTCGCCCTGGTAGAAAATATATTGGCCGGAGCGGAACTCGGTGGGCGCGGCAAAGTGAATTAAAGTTTCGAGCTGCGGCACCGAGAACCCGCTTAAAAAAGGATGCGCGCGGACTTGGGCGGCGAGATTGGCCCGCCGTCCTTGCGAGTTTGCGGGATCGGAAGTTGGATGCATTGGGCAACATCAGCCGTTGCGGATGTCAACGAACGACCAGCACCGGCGTCGAAGCGTGCCGCACGACTTGCTCGACGGTGCAGCCGAGATTGGCGCTGGGCGCTCCGGAGAATCCGCGCGCGCCGATCACGATCAGGTCCGCCCGCAACGCCTTGGCCGCCTCGATGATCTCAAAAAACGCGATGCCGCTGCGCACCGTCGTCTCGACGACGCGGCACTGGCTGAACAAACCGCGCCCCAGCGAGCCGAGGCGGTGCTTGGCGCGTTCCATCCGCTGGTGTTCGGTCCCGTTCACCGCCGCGTCGGTTGCGCCGTTCTCGGTGGCGACGAAATGAGGTTCGACCACATGCACCAGGGCCAGCGACCCGCCGGAGCGCGCGACGAGGCCCGACCCGTAATTCATCGCCGAGAGACTCGCGTCGGAAAAATCCACCGCCACCAACACGCGCCGCAACTCCACCGGCAACGGCTCCAGCCTTTCAACTTCAGGCAATTTGACCATGACAGCTTTCAATCCTGCTCCAAAATCACAAGCCAACGCTAACACTCGACGGCTCATCACTCTCCGCATCTATTGCCGGAACATCATCGTCTGTTGCCGCCGCCCGCCTCGCCCACGGTTGTTTCTTGCTGATGAACGGCATCATGGCTACTGTCTGTCGCGTGGATCGTGACCAGAACAAGAAACTGATCGAGGCACTCTCGTCCTCGCAGATTTATCAGGACTACGAAAAGGCCTTCAGCCGGACCACCGGCCTGCCGCTGAGTTTGCGGCCCATCGAGTCCTGGAATCTCGCTCACGCGGGGAAGAAAAACGAAAATCCCTTTTGCGCGTTGCTCGCGGAGAACAATCGCGCCTGCGCCTCTTGCCTGGAAACTCAAGCCAAAATCGCTTCGGCGGTCGGTGCGGCGCCGCGCACGGTGAAATGTTTCGCCGGCCTGTGCGACACGGGCGTGCCCGTTTCCATCGGCGAGGAACTGCTCGGCTTTCTGCAAACCGGCCAGGTGATGCTGAACAAACCCTCGCGCGCCCAGTTCTCCAAGGTGGTCAAACAACTCGTGGATTGGGGCTGGAAAGTGGACCTGCGCCGGCTGGAGGAATCCTATTTTCAAACGCGCGTCCTGACCCCGAAGGAATACGAGTCCGTCCTGCGGCTGCTCACCATTTTTGCGCAACACCTCGCGCTTGTGAGCAACCAGTTGCTCGTCCGCAGCGCCAACTCCGAGCCGCCCGCCATCACCAAGGCCAAGCAATTCATCCAGGAACATCAGGCGGATGAAATCTCGCTGGCCGATGTCGCCAAGGCCGTCAACACCAGCACATTTTATTTTTGCAAGATGTTCAAGAAGGCGACGGGTATCAACTTCACGGAATATCTCGCCCGTGTGCGGGTGGAGAAGGCGCGCAATCTTTTGCTCAATCCGAATCTCCGCATCAGCGAAGTGGCCTTTGCCGCGGGCTTCCAATCCCTGAGCCATTTCAATCGCGTCTTCCGCCGCATTGCCGGCGAATCGCCCACGCGCTACCGGGAAAAACTGCCGGCTTCGTGAGTGATTCGCGGCGTTGACCGCAAGGAATGGGAGAAACGTTTTCCGGCCCATCGCAATTCGCGCTAGTGAATTGGCGGGGCACATTTTTCAAATTGAAGAAGGGATGGGGTAAAATTTTTTGCCATTGAAGTACTTGCCCAATGCTTCGTTGATCTGCATGCTGGCATGCATTATTGGAGTTTACTTTTAGTATTCGTTAAAGGCTGATTCAGACTGAGCCAAAGCCGAATCTTCTGTGCAGCCTTCGTTCCGAAGCAAAGATCCTGAAGGTGTTGGTGAATTCCATGAAGACAACCAATCATAATAGCAGCCAGCCGATCACTTTTCCCCAGGTTGCGGGCTTGGGGTCCGCAGCGGTTGGCCTGTTCGTGCTTGCCGGTTGGGGCTTGAACATTCCGTGGATCAAAAGCGTTTTGCCGGGCGCTGTGACGATGAAAGCCAACACCGCGATTGGTTTGCTGCTGGCGGGAATGGCGCTCTGGCTTTTGGACAAGCAGACATCGCCCGGGCTTCGCCGACTCGGCCAGGGGCTGGCAGTGCTGGTCGCGCTCATCGGTCTGGCGACCATCGGCGAGTACGCCTACGGCTGGCGGCTGGGGATTGATGAGTTGCTGTTTCGCGATACCGCCGATGCCTACAGTTCCATGCGCGGTCGCATGTCGCCCTACAGCGCGGTCGCCTTTGCGGCGTTGGGATTGGGGCTGGCGCTGCTACCGCTGCGACCGATGCGCTGGTTTGTGTTGATGACGGCAAACCTGACCATCCTGATCGGCGGTGTATCGTTCATCGGCTATTTGTGGAACGCCAGCGAGCTGGTCACCGACCGCCTGCTTCCGCCCGTGGCGGTCAACACCGCCGCCGTTTTCATCCTGCTGGGAATCGGGACGGTCCTGACCACTCGCCCGCCAGCAGAGCGGACTTTGCGCAAGCTGGTTTCGTTTTCATCGGTCGAAGTCAAAACTCTGGCCGGGTTTCTAGCAACGCTTCTCCTCTTATTGCTGATGGGCGGTCACGCCTACCGCTCCGCAGTGGAGGCGGCAAAATCCGCCCGGTCGGTGTCCCATACCCGGCAGGTCCGCGCCAGCCTGGATCGCCTATATGCCTCCATCTCGGACGCTGAATCACAACAGCGCAACTATCTCCTGACCGGCAAACGGGAGTTTCTTGAGGAGTCCAAACATTATGCCGACGAGGCCGGTCAGAAGGCGAAAAGTCTGGCCGACCTCATCGCGGACAATCCGGAGCAATTGCAAAAGTTGAAGGAACTTCAGGTCCGGGTTGACCAACGTCTGGCGGTTCTCGCGGTCACCACCGCCGTATTTGAACAATCCGGTCTGGCCGCGGCCCAGCAACGCATCGCGAGCGGCGAGGGCCGCGAACTCATGCTGGCCATCCGCAGCTTGATTGGCGAAATGGATGCCGTCGAAGAAGGCCTGCTCAACACCCGCTCCACCGATTCCGCGACGAAGCAGTTTGCCACGTTGCTTTCCTTGCTCGCGACGCTGGCAGTGGCAACGGCTGGATTCATGGTGCTCTACAGTGGCATTCGGCGCGAACTCGCCAAACGAACCGAGGCGGAGGCGGAACGCGACCAGGAGCGCGCCCGGCTCAAGTTCATTTTCGATTCCGTGCCCATCGGCATCTCTTACACCATTACCGCCGCGGACGGGCGAATGACGAACACCATCAACGACGAGCACCTGCGCATCTGCGGCCTGATCCGCGAGCAGGTGGCGGTGCCCGGAATTTTCAAAAAGATCACCGAGCCGGAAGATCACAAACGCCAGGCCGTGTTCACGAAGCGAATCGAAGCCGGTGAAATTGACCACTACTCGATGGACAAGCGTTACGTGTGGCCCGACGGCCAGAACGTTTGGGTGTTCTTCTCGTTCCAGCGCCGCAGACACACCGGAGGCTGGCACGAAGACTTGTCCATCGTCGTGGACATCTCCGAACGCAAGCGGATGGAGGAAGCCCTGCGCCAAAGCGAGGAGAACTTGTCCGTTACGCTCCACTCCATCGGGGACGCCGTGCTGGCGACTGATCCAGAGGGCCGCGTCACGCGCATGAATCGAGTCGCGGAAAATTTGACCGGCTGGACACTGGCCGAGGCGCAAGGACGGCCCATCGCCGAAGTCTTTCAAATCATCAACGAACAAACCCGTCAACCGGCGGTCATTCCCGTGGACAAAGTGCTGGAGACCGGCGAAATCCACGGCCTGGCCAATCACACTGTGCTGATCGCCCGCAATGGCACGGAGCGCCCCATCGCCGACAGTGCCTCGCCCATTCGTGATCGTGACGGTCGCATCCTCGGCGTCGTTCTCGTCTTTCGCGATGTGCTGGAGGAGAAGAAAGCGGAAAGAACGGTCCGCGAAAGCGAAGCGCGATATCGCACGCTGTTCGATTCGATTGACGAAGGTTACTGCATTATTGAAATAATTTTCGACGGGCAGGAGAAGCCGGTGGATTATCGCTTCCTGGAGATCAATCCATCGTTTGAGCGGCAGACGGGACTGCATGACGCGCTCGGCAAGCGAATGCGTGAACTGGCACCGCAGCACGAAGCGCATTGGTTTGAGATCTATGGCCGCATCGCCCTGACCGGCGAACCAGCGCGCTTTCAAAACCGCGCCGAGCAGTTGCACCGCTGGTTTGACGTTTACGCCTTTCGTTTCGGCGATCCGAAGAACCGGCAGGTCGCCATACTCTTTAACGACATTACCGCGCGCAAGCGGTCGGAGGAAGAACTCCGCAAATTCAACGTGGGCCTCGAAGAACTCGTCGCCAAGCGCACCGCCGAAGTACGGCAGCAGGAGGAACTGAACCGGCGGCTCCTGGAAAATCTGACTGAGGGCGTCGTCGCCTGTGATGCCGAGGGCAGGTTGTCCCTGTTCAATCGGGTGGCCCGCGAATGGCACGGCGCGGATTTGAGCGACGTTCCTTCGGAACAATGGTCCGCGCACTTCAACCTTTGCGCGGCGGATGGCCGCACGCCTCTGGCTGCGACGGAAATTCCGCTGGCACGCGCCTTTCGGGGCGAACGGGTGAGCAATGTCGAGATGAGCATCGTCAGAAAGAACGCGCCTCCGCTGTGCGTGCTCGCCAGTGGCGTGCCTTTGTTTGATGCGAGCGGGAAAAAATGCGGCGCCGTGGTGGTCATGCGCGACATCACCGAACGCCGGAAGCACGAACGCCTCGCCTTGCGCTCCCAACGGCTCGAAAGCCTCGGCACGCTGGCCGGCGGTATCGCCCACGACTTGAACAACGCCCTCGCGCCCATCCTGATGGTGGTGGAGATGCTCAAGCTGCAGTATCCCGACGAGTCGCAGATGCTGGAGACGATCGGCAGCAGCGCCCGGCGCGGCGCGGACATGGTGCGGCAGTTGTTGACCTTCGCCAAAGGCGCGGAAGGCGAGCGCGTCGCCATCAACCCGAAGCATTTGCTGCGGGAGTTGGAAAACATCATGCGCAGCACTTTCCCCAAGAACATCACCGTCGAAATCAAACTCGACGATGACCTCGCCGTGGTGCTGGGTGACGCCACGCAGTTGCATCAGGTCCTCGTGAACCTGTGCGTCAACGCCCGCGACGCCATGCCTCATGGCGGCACGCTCACTTTGGAAGCGGCCAGCCTTGAAGTGGACGCGGTCTATGCCAGTTCCATTCCCGACGCCAAGCCGGGCAAATATGTGCGGCTGCGCGTGCGCGACACCGGCACCGGCATCGCGCCGGAAATTCTCGACCGGATTTTCGACCCGTTCTTTACGACTAAAGGCCCGGACAAGGGATCCGGTCTGGGCCTCTCAACGGTCTTGGGAATCGTGAAGGGACATGGCGGATTCATGCAGGTGTATTCTTCTCCCGGCCAAGGCTCGACCTTCGCTGTCTATTTGCCCGCCAGCGACACCGCCGCCGATACGACCCGGGTCAGCAAGGCGGAAGCCGAATTCCGCGGGCAGGGAGAAACCATTCTGCTGGTGGATGACGAAGCCGCTGTCCGGGAAATGGGTCGGGCGGTCCTGCGCCGGTTGAACTTCAAGCCCGTGACTGCCACCGATGGCGCGGACGGCCTGATGCAACTGGCCGAACACCGGGCTGACTTGCGGGCCATCATCACGGACCTGCACATGCCGCACATGGATGGTTTCAGTTTCATCCGCGCGCTTCGCCGGATGCGCCGCGACATTCCCGTCGTCGTCACCAGCGGTCGGTTGGATGAAAAGGACAAGGCTGAACTGAGCCTGCTGGGTGTGACCGCATGCCTCGATAAACCATTCACCGAGGGACAACTGGCGGAGGCGTTAAAAAAACTCCTCAGCGCAAAATAATAAAGACTTGCGCGGTGAATGCCTGAGTTGAGGCGAGCGCGAGTGAATCGTTAAGAACTGCTCCGCTGCCGTTCATGGTGGCCACCAAGCAACAAACGCAAGCTGTTCATCACCACCACCACGGTGCTGCCTTCGTGCCCGACCACGCCCAGCGTGAGTGGAATTTTTCCCAACATGGCAAACGCGACGAGCACCGCCACCGTGCCGAGCGAGACAAAAAGATTTTGCCGGATGATGCTCCGCGCGCGCTGACTTAACCGGAATGCCGCGAGAAAATTTTCCAGCCGGTCGTGCATCAACACCACGTCCGCCTGTTCCAGTGCCGCGTCTGAGCCGCGCGCGCCCATCGCCACGCCCACGTGCGCCACAGCCAGGCTCGGCGCGTCATTCACGCCATCGCCCACCATCGCCACGCGGCTGCCGGCGTCGCTGAACGATTTGATCGCCGCCACTTTGTCCTCCGGTTTCAACTCCGCGCGCACTTCGTCGAGATGCAATTCGCTCCACAAATGCTCCGCCGCGGCGTGACGGTCGCCGGTCAGCACGACGGTGCGCAGATTTTCGCGCCGCAATTCATCCACGACTCCACGCGCCTGCGGGCGGATGTCGTCGCGCAAAACGATGCGCCCGACCAAGCCGTCCTGCGCGAGCCAGATTTCCGAAAGCCCGGCGGCGGGCGGTTGCGGTGCGGCGAGTTGGCGCGCTTGCGTGCTGCTGAAAACCCATTCGCGCCGGCCCAGCCACGTGTCAACGCCGCCGCGCCGTGCCTTAATGCCCTGGCCCGTCACGGACTCGAACCGGTCGAATTCCAACGCGACCAGCCCATGCTGCTTGCCATGTCGCGTAATGGCCCGGGCGAGCGGATGCGTGGACAACCGTTCGAGCGAGTAAGCCAGCCGCGCCACATCCGGTTCGCGACCTGACGGATAACTCTCGATATTTTCCACGCGTAGTTCGCCGGTCGTCAACGTGCCGGTCTTGTCGAGCGCCACGACGTTTACATCTGCCAGTTTTTCCACCGCCGCGCCGCCGCGAATCAACACGCCGTGCCGCGCGCCCCACGCAATCGCCGCCAGCACCGCCGAGGGAATCGAAAGCACCAGCGCGCACGGCGACGAAACCACCAGCAACGTCATCGTGCGATAAAACGCGCTGCGGATTTCGCCATCGCTCGTGAAAGGCGGCAGTTTGAATCCGAGCCACCAGACGAAGAACATGACGAGCGAGAGCGCCATGACGAAATACGTGTACCAAGTGCTGAACCGGTCGGTGAACTTTTGCGAGGGCGCTTTCTGATGCTGCGCCTCGCGAATGAGCCGGATGATTTTTTGCAGTGAACTCTCCGCCGCCGAACGCGTGACCGTGACTTCCACTGCGCCCCAAAGATTGATCGTGCCCGCGAGTACGGCGTCGCCGACGTCTTTGCGCACGGGCGTGGCTTCGCCGGTGAGATTGGATTCATCCGACTCAGTGGCGCCCCTGACGATTTCAGCGTCCACGGGGAATTGGTTGCCTGGCTTGACCAGCAGTCGCGCGCCCGGACGCAACGATTCCACTTTCACTTCGCGTTCATTGCCGAGTTCATCCACGACGGTCGCGGTCTTGGGAGCGTCGTGAAAGAGCGAGCGGATTTCCTTTTGCGTGCGACCGAGCGCGTAATGTTCCAGTCCGCCCGAGAGCGAAAAGAGAAACAGCAACGTCGCACCTTCGCCCCACGCGCCAATGCTCGCGCTGCCGACCGCCACGGCGAGCATGAGAAAATGCACGTCAATCATGCGCTGCTGCAATCGTTCCCAGACTTCCTCCGCCGGAAACCACGCGCCGGCGAGAAAACTCAACGCGAACACCGGAATCCGCCACGCCGCCGGCACGACATACGCCGCGAGCAACGCCAACGCGCCGCACGCAGCGGCGAGCGCGAGTTGCCATTTCCATTCGTCGGCGTGGTCGTGTTCGTCCGCGTGTTCGAGAAACTCGACGTCGCGTTGCACGACTTTGGGCAGCGGGAAATTGCGCCAGAGCCAGAACTTGGGCGCGGTGGGGCAGGTGACGCGGGCGATGGTGGTGCTGTGTTCGTCGGCGCGAATGTTCACCAGCGCGCGCTCGGCGGGTGAAAGCGGGGTGTCACAGCGCGCGCAGTCAGTGTTGCCCGTCAGCAGCGAACAGGTCGGCGCGTCGGGGGAGTTTTGCGCCGCCGCGAATTCAGCCGTGATGCGATTGGAAAGTCCCGCGACATCCGCGCGCCCGAGCGTGGCCAGTGAGATGGTTTGTTTTTCGCGGTCCACCGTCACCGCTTCGAGCGAGCGTTCCTGTTGCAGGACGGTCAGCACCGAGCGCGCGAAACAGCGTGGTTTGACCGCACTAGAAGCCGGCTGGGCTGGCGCATTGCTTTTCATGACCCGAGGTATTCCTAGCACAACGGTTCAGCGCACGCGAAAAGAATGTGCGATGAATCTCACGCCATGAGCAAAAACGCTGAGGCAAACCAGAATTCCTGCTATGACGAATTCTTTTGCGCGCCAGCCGGGCAAATCATTTCCCGCAGCACTGCTTGTATTTCTTCCCGCTGCCGCAAGGGCAGGGGTCGTTGCGCCCGACTTTCGGGCCGGTGCGGACGGGCTTGGCTTTTTCCATGGCGGCGGCGGCTTCGCTGACGACGTCGCTGGGTTTGCCTTGATCCGGCTTGGGCGGCTGGCCGAACGCGCTCGTGGGGTCATGCTTCGTCTCCGTCGGCGCGTTGCGGAGGAAATCCTCAAACGCCTTCAAGCTCGACGCGCTGCGGAAGATGTTGTGGCAGATCTCGGATTTGATGCTGACCATCAACTCGTCGAAAATCTTGTAAGCCTCGGCCTTGTATTCGAGCAGCGGATCGCGCTGGCCGTAGCCGCGCAGGCCGATGCTGTAACGCAGGCTGTCCATCTCGTAGAGATGCTCCTGCCAGAGTTTGTCAATCGCAGTGAGGATCGTGTAACGCTCGACCGTCGCCAATTTTTCCGCGTCCTCAAAACTGATCTTCAGTTCGTAAGCCTTGCGGATGGCCTCGCTGATGAAATTGCAGACGGCAAATTGCGCCTGGCTGAGGCCATCGAAGACTGAACCTTCCACGGGCTTGTCCGCGCCGGCTTCGGCGGCCTTGGCGATTTCGCCTTCGGGCATGCCGAGCGGGAAATTTAGATTCACCCAGTCGGCCAGCGAACGCAGCTTCCACGCGTTCGGATCGAATTCCGCCGTGGTGAATTCCTCGACCTTGCTGATGACGACTTCCTCCATGATGTCGAGCAGGCGGTCGCGCACGTTGTCGGCGTGAATGATTTCGTTGCGGAAGCCGTAGATGACTTCGCGCTGCTTGTTCATCACGTCGTCGTATTCGAGCGTGCGTTTGCGCTGTTGGAAATTGTGCTGCTCGACGCGCTTCTGCGCCTGGCCGATGGAACGGTTGAGCAACGGATGCTCCAGTTCCTGGCCCTCTTCGAGGCCCATCTTCTCCATGTATTTCACGATCTTGTCCGAACCGAACAAGCGCATGAGATCGTCCTCGAGGCCGATGAAAAAGTGCGACGAGCCGGGATCGCCCTGGCGCGCGCAACGGCCGCGCAACTGCCGGTCAATGCGCCGCGCTTCGTGCCGCTCGGTCGCCAGCACATGCAAGCCGCCGAGGTCGGCCACGCCGGGGCCGAGTTTGATGTCCGTGCCACGACCCGCCATGTTCGTGGCGATGGTGATCGCGCCGCGCTGGCCGGCGCGCGTGACGATCTCGGCTTCCTGCTGGTGATACTTGGCGTTGAGCACGGAGTGGATCAGCTTTTCCTTGCTCAACATCCGCGAGAGTTGCTCGCTGACATCCACGGAAATCGTGCCGACGAGAATCGGCCGGCCTTGCGCGTGAATGGTTTTGATCTCGTTCAAGACGGCGGTGAATTTCTCGCGCTTGGTTTTATAGACGGAATCGTTCGCGTCCTTGCGCGCGATGGGCCGGTTGGTCGGAATGACGAGCAGGCCGAGCTTGTAGATGTCAAAAAACTCTCCCGCTTCCGTTTCCGCCGTGCCGGTCATGCCGGCGAGTTTGTGGTAGAGCCGGAAATAATTCTGGATCGTGATCGTGGCGAGCGTTTGCGTTTCGCGTTCGATCTCGACGCCTTCTTTCGCTTCGACGGCTTGATGCAAGCCATCGCTCCAGCGCCGGCCCGTCATCAAGCGGCCAGTGTTCTGGTCCACGATGATGACCTTGTTGTCCTGCACGACGTACTCGACGTCCTTCTGGTAGAGCGAGTAAGCCTTGAGCAATTGCGCGATGGAATGAATCTTCTGCGCCTTCGTCTCGAACTGCTGCTGGAGCGCGGTCTTGGCCTCCATGCGTTTGCGCGCGTCCGGCTCGGGGCCGGTGTCAATCTCGTGCATGGCCGTGATGAGATCGGGCAACACGAACGCCTCGGGATCTTTCGGGCTCATGAAGTTGCGGCCCTTCTCGGTCAAGTCAGCCTCGTGACTCTTCTCATCAATCGCGAAAAGCAATTCCTCTTTCTCGGCGTAAAGCTCGACTTTCTTTTGGTCCGCGAGCAAGTGCAGCTCCGCCGAGTTCATTATCTTCAGATTCTCCGGCTCTTCGAGCAGGCGCATCAAACCCTCGGAGCGCGGCTGACCCATCTTGACGCGGTAAAGCAACAGCCCGATCTGGCGTTGGAGTTCGTCGGGGTTCTGTGGATTCGAGCCGTCGGCGGGATGGAGTTTCTTCAGCAGCGTCTCCGCCTCGCTGAGAAAGCGGGCGCACAAACGTTCCTGCGCGCGCACGAGCGCTTCCACGGACGGCTTCCATTGCGCGTATTGCTCGTCGAACGTGCGCACCGCCGGGCCGCTGATGATGAGCGGCGTGCGGGCTTCATCAATCAGGATTGAATCCACTTCGTCCACGATGGCGTAATGATGGCCGCGCTGGACTTGATGCTCTTTGCGGTCGGCCATGCCGTTGTCGCGTAGGTAATCGAAGCCGAACTCCGCGTTCGTGCCGTAAGTGATGTCGCAATAATACTGCTCGCGACGGACGTGCGGCGGTTGATCGTGAAGAATGCAGCCGACGGTCAGCCCGAGAAATTTATAGACCGCGCCCATCCACTCGGAGTCGCGCGCGGCGAGGTAATCGTTCACCGTCACGACATGAACGCCGCGACCGGCGAGTGCATTCAGATAAACCGGAGCGGTGGCGACGAGCGTCTTGCCTTCGCCGGTGGCCATTTCCGCGATCTTGCCGGAGTGCAGCGCGATGCCACCAATGAGTTGCACATCGAAGGGAACCATCTCCCACTTGAGCGGGTGATTCCGTACCGTCACGTCCTGCCCGCACAAGCGGCGGCAGGCGTTCTTCACCACGGCGAACGCTTCGGGCAAAACTTCGTTGAGCTTCGCGGCGAGAGCTTCCTTGTCCTCGATCTTGGAAAGCTCGGCCTTCCAGTCGGAGGTTTTCTTGCGCAGGTCATCGTCGGAAAGCGATTGCAAGCCGGCCTCGATCTCGTTGATGCGCGCGACCAGTGGGCGAAGTTTTTTCACTTCGCGATCGTTCTTGGAGCCGAAAACTTTCTTAAAAATCGAAATCATGGTTTTCCCTAGAAATAGCGGCCTGAACGCTACGGTAAGCGAGGCAGCCGGTCAAATTATTAGCAAGTAGAGGCAAGGGCAGGTATTCGAATTGGGAAACATTCAGCATTCAACATTCAAGGTCGAAGGCCGAGGGACGCCGGATACCAGCCCAGTTCGATGTTGAGCGTTGAATGTTGAATGTTGAATGTTGAATGTTCGCCTTCACCAAAGCTCGGTCTCGCGACCCAGCCGTTCCAGCAACTGCTGATCAGCGGCGGGAAACTCGTGCTGGCTCAGTTCCGCGCGCCCGATCCATTTCACGGCGGCGCAGCCGAGCGGTTGCGGTTCGCCGTCGGCCAGACGACACAGGAAGAATTTCAGGTGGACCGTTTTCTCGGGGTAAGCGTGCGTGACTTCCTCGAATAGTCCGCCCACGGAAACTTTCACGCCGAGTTCTTCGTGCAGCTCGCGCGCGAGACATTGCTCGAAGCTCTCACCCGCCTCGCG